>JAFOFC010000005.1 GCA_017387515.1 Paludibacteraceae bacterium | reverse complement strand
TGGAGGTCGGAAAAAGATTTATATGTGCAAAAACGTTAAGCAAAATGTGTTGTTTGAGCGAAGCGAGTTCACATTTTGTAGTTTTTGTATGTGTAAATCCCGACCGGAAACCAAGTCGGAAGATGAAGCGCCGAAACGAAGTAGGGACGCACGGCTCGTGCGTCCGTGGCTGATTTAATGTTGCGAAGTGACTTTAGACCTTTGACTTTTGACCTTTGACCTTTGACTGTTTCAGGGGGCAGTTTTTGGTGCAGCAGGCGCATTTATTACGGCCTTTGATGGTGCAGTAAACCTTTCGCCCTACAAAAACGAGGGCGAAAAGTAGTAGCACGGATACTATTATCCATTGAAAAATCATAAGAATAGTCCCCCTATTTTATATACAGCAAAGGCAATAATCCATGCCACGCCTGTGGTGTAAACGGCAGAGAACAGTGCCCAACGCCAGCTGCCCGATTCCGATTTAATGGCCATGATGGTGGCAATGCAAGGAAAACAAAGCAAGATAAATACTAGGTACGATAGCACGGTGGCTGGGGTATATAGGGGCTCGCCATTTGCTTTTACTTCGTGTTTTAGGGCGGTAGCTAACGCGTTGCTTTCTTCGGTAGCTTCGTCTTCGGAGTTGGTGTATAGTACACTTAAAGTACTTACTACCAATTCTTTGGCTGGTAATCCTGCTACAATTCCCACACCCATTTTCCAGTTGTAACCTAGGGGCTCAATAACAGGCTCGATGAATTTACCTATGCGGCCAATGTAACTTTGCTCTAGTTGCTGCGAGGCAGTGGTATTCTCGTCTTGTGCCATGGGGAAATAACCCAAAGCCCACACAATGATAGAAGCAAACAAAATAAGCGTACCCATTTTTTTAAGGTATTGAACCGATTTTTCCCACATGTGGTGGATGGCCGATTTAAGGGTAGGTACACGGTAAGGAGGTAGCTCCATAACAAAAGGAGTTTCGTCGCCTTTTATTAAAAATTTCTTGAAAATTCTGGCCGATGCAACCGCCACTAGAATGCCTAGCACATACAATCCTAACATTACCCATGATGCGTGATTAGGAAAGAATATTTTAGCAAAAATGATGTAAACCGGTATGCGGGCGGTACACGACATAAACGGTATAACCAGCATGGTAATAAGGCGGCTGTGTTTGCTCTCTAGGGTACGAGTGGCCATAATAGCAGGTACGTTGCAACCAAATCCCATTAGCATGGGTACAAACGATTTGCCATGCAAGCCCATGCGGTGCATAATTTTATCCATGATAAAGGCAGCCCTGGCTAGGTAGCCCGAGTCTTCCATTAGCGAGATAAAGAAATACAAAATAAGGATGTTGGGCAAGAAAACCAATACACCGCCTACGCCGCTAATAATGCCATCCAGTAGCAAATCGGTTAGTGGCCCCGGTGGCATAACACTAGCAAGGTATTCGTTTAACATACCAACGCCTGCATCTAGCCAATCTTGTGGGTATGCACCCAGCACAAAGGTACATTCAAACATCACCCACATAAATAAAAGAAAGATAGGATACCCTAAAAACTTATTAGTAACAATGGGGTCTAGAATGTTGGTAAGTCCAGACGATTTGCGTTTGGGCTCGGTGTAAGTTTCGTTTAAGGCCCCGCTAATAAAGCCATATTTGGCATTGATGATGGCCGATTCGCAGTCTTCGTCTAGTTCTTCTTCTATGTGAGGGACAATTTTGCTTTTGTAATCGAGGATTTCTGCTGCGTTGGGCAAGGATTTTACAAACTCTTCGGCGCCTTTGTCGTTTTCTAATAATTTAACGGCAAAGAAACGGCTAGAAAAGTGGTTTTTATAATCGCTTGATTGTTTGATAAGTTTGTTGATGCGGTTAATGGCGATTTGTAGGTCGCCGCCGTGGTTAATGTGAATGTGTTTAACCACCGGGTTGGTGCCTTCGTAGGTGCTAATTACCGCATCGAATAGTTCGGTAATGCCGCTGTCTTTAGTAAACCCGTCTTTAGCTTGGGTAGGCACAATAGACATACCCAACATGCTAGAAAGCTCTTGGTAGTTTAGTTTTGCTCCGCTTTTTTCCAACTCATCGTACATATTAAGGGCAATAACCATGGGTATGTCCATGTCGATAAGTTGGGTGGTAAGGTATAGGTTTCTTTCTAGGTTAGATGCCGATACTACGTTGATGATAATATCGGGGTCTTGTTCCATGATGTGTTTGCGTACAAACACCTCTTCGGGCGAATAGGCTGTAAGCGAGTAGGTGCCAGGCAAATCAAAAATGTTTAGCCGATAGCCTTTGTAGTCGATGTTGCCCTCTTTGGCATCGACCGTTACACCAGTGTAGTTGCCTACATGTTCGTGCTTGCCCGATGCTATGTTGAAAAGGGATGTTTTTCCTGCGTTGGGATTGCCTACTAAGGCAATGTTGATGGTATTGCCTTTGTTTTTGGCGATGGTAACGATGTCGTTGTCTTGAATGGCACTATATTGGTCGGATTTGATGGTGGCATCTTTCTGGTTCATGCCTACCACCTCAATAAGGGCGGCTTCGTTTCTTCGTAAAGAAACTTCGTAGTCCATTACTTTGTAGTTAATGGGGTCTTTAAGGGGTGCTCCCATTAAAACTTCTACCTTTTGGCCTCTAACAAAGCCCATCTCAATGATACGTTTGCGGAATTTTCCCGTACCATGTACTTTGGATATAATGGCGTTTTCGCCTGTTTTTAAGTCGGATAAATACATAATTCAAAGGTCAAAATTACGTTATTTCTGCATAGATTCCTAATTTTAGAACGATAATGTATAGCCAATGCCTATTAGGTGAAAGTAACTATCTGGTGTGTGAGAGAATTCATAGTACAATCCCAAGGTATTGTGTTCGTTTACAGCCCAATCTAGCCCTGCTCTGTAGCATAATTCGTCGTACCAAGATGCGGGTGCAGCCTCTAATGGATTGGTCATTTCGACGTAGGCATAGGGCGATAAAGGCGTTTCTGGAATGGCATATGCTAGGGTTAGTTTAGAAACTAAATGCCATAAATAGGCGTTTTCGGGTACTGCGTACGTCATTTGGCCTGTTTCTTGGAGTGATATCGAAAAATCGCCTAAACTTACTTGGGGCATGGCCGATAGTTTTAGTACATGCTCCATGCAGGTGGCGTTGGCGTATAAAAATTCGTAGGCCGCTTCTAGTGCGATGTTAGGATGTGGTGTGTAAGCCGCTCCTATAACCGTATTACAAGCATCAAACAAACCGTTTTCTGGGGTTAAAAAGTTGGCAAAAGTAAGTTCTTCGCCTAAAAATAAGGTAACTTCTTCTGCGGGTGTGTAGGTAACGTAAACATCTAGTTCGCCGCCCATGTTGGTTTCTTTAGAGGGGTTGCTTGCCCATAGCGCTGCGCTCAGTGCACAAAATAAAAGGGAAAAGAGTAATTTAAATTTCATGTAAGTATAGTTTATGGTTTTGTTCCGAGATTGGAATGCAAAGGTAGAACTATACTATTTTTGTAACAATCCCAAAAATAAATGAAATTTTATCCCTAAAAATGGGGATGCGGAGGGGTTATTTTACCTCGATGATGCCATTTTGAAGGGCGTAGATGGTAAGACCTGCCAACGATTTGATGCTGGTTTTGGCCGTGATGTTTTTGCGGTGCGAAATAACCGTATGGGTGCTGATGTGTAGTTTGTCGGCTACCTCCTTGTTGGAATAGCCTTCTAGTAATAGGCGAAGTACGTCTATCTCTCTTTCTGTTAATTCGATGTTCGCTTTCTTTTCTTCGCTTATGGTAGGAGTGGTTTCAATGTTCTCTTTCCCTTCAAAGTTTTCTACCAAAGGAATGAGTACCGTGTCTTCTATTAACGTGTGAATCTTTAAATCTTGCTCTAAATCGAACAAGCAATGCAGTAGTTTGCGCCTAAGGTGGTTTTCGTTATCATCAAAGGGCAGGTATTTAATAAGCAGTCCTTTAAGGTCGGCTAATTTGTCGTCAATGTTGTCGTGGTGTTGTTTGTATTCGGCTATGCTATAGTTGCCTATGTTGGGCTCGTTATTGGCCATAGCAATCATGTAGGGAAATACAATGTTGTTTTCGTAATCAAAGTGCTTTTTTACCTCTTCAATGTAATTTTGTACAAAGTCATTTAGCAAATGGATGCCTGCACAGTTGGTTTCTTCGGCTATTTGTGTTACAATCCTTACTATTTTAGCGGCACGCTCGTTAAGGTAATAATGGTGGCTGTTTTGAAGGTACCTAACCATGCACTTAATGTCGTTGCTGTTGTAATGGGGAATTTGGCTAGGAATTTGGTTGGCAAATAAACTGGCAAAATGCAGGTATAAATTGGGGTTAATGTTGTATTCTTGACATATTTTTTCTACGGTTTTCTCTTTAACAATAAAGGGAATACCCAAATGTTCTAAGAGCAACACTTGCTTAAAATCTTGCTCTACAATGTCTGCAATTTTTAGTTCTTTAGTAAACAACATGGTGGGCAAAAGTACTACAAAAAGAACGGATTAGCAATCCCCATTTTTGGGGATTTTACTTAACCCCGGTGTATTGGCGGTAAATTTTATTGTATGCTTTGCTTTCTAAATATACGGCCAGCCAAGCATTAATGCTATCGCATAAAATAGGTGTGTTGGGGTTTATTGCCCAAGAGTAGTTTTGCGTAAAGCTGATAGCGGTACTCATGTCAAGTCCTTTGTATTCAGGCTGTTTTAGTAATACCCTGGCTACAAACTCATCGCATACGGCATAATCAATATGGTGCTCTACTAGCATGTTTAGCAAGTCGGTAGGCACGGCATTTTGAATTTCTTTGATAAAGATGCTATCGCCAATTTCTTGCGAAAGGTTGTTGAGTCGTTGCCTGTAAAAAGCCCCAGGTAAAATGTAAACGTCTTGGTTGGCTAGTTCCAATTGATTGCGAATAAAGGCGGTAGAATCGGAGGGGTTTTCTTTTCGCTGAATGAGCATTTGTCGGCTGGTAAAAACAGGAATAGAGTAGCTAATTTTTTGGCGCATTTGGTTGTAAATGGGAATGTGCCAGGCTAAAATATCTACCTTGTTTTGTAAAAGCGAGTCGATGGCTGCCGATAAGTTGGGTTCGTTGATAAATTCAACACGGTCTATCTGATGATCGAGGGCAAATTGTTTAATCATGAGTGCTTGTAACCCTGCAATGCTATCAATATCCACTACTTGGTAGCTCATGGTGTTGGGCTCTACAATAACCCGTAGGGTGTTAACTTGCTTGATGCGAGCGTAGTCGGTTTTGCGTTGGTACGACCTAGCAAATAGTACGAACGATACAATAATGAGCGCAATGATGATGCTCCCGCCTCCAATAAACAGGTGCTTGCGTTTGGCCATTTTCTTTTCTATCTCGTTCATGCGTATTAATCGTAAAAATTCCAAGAAAGCCCGCATTTAATCATGCCAGGGTTAAGCGGATAGTGGGGTACTGCGTAATAGGTAGGCGACATGAAGGTTTGCGATAGGTTATAGTACATCACAAAGAACCTAAACTGTTTTAAATGCAGGTTGAGGTATACATTCATAAGCGGATAATTGCCTACTAATGTGGTGTTTTGCAAATGAAATTGTCCCGTGGCTGGCATGTATGCGTTGGCATAATAAGCGGTATTGTAGCGGCAATCTACCCCTAACTGAACCGTTAACAGCTGCTTAAAAAACTTAGTTTTAAGGTAGAAATTGCTGTAAGCCGAAATTAGAGGTAAGGGTAATATGTCGGGGTGGCTACTGTATTGCACCGAAACTTGGTTGTCCCAATGCAACCACCAAACCGAAAGGTTTAGTTTTACATCGCCACTGATAATTTGAATAAAGTGGTCTTTGTCTTGGGCAGGTAGGGCATTGTGGTCAAAATAGATGTAATTTTTTAAACCTTGCCAGCCTGCGCCAATGCTAAAATCGCAATATTTATAGGGGATGCCAATTTTTCCGTATGCACGGGCCGACCATGTGTTATCAAACTGATTTTCCCAAATAAAGTGATTGGAATAGTAATGCTCGGTAAAATAACTGGGGTTGGTGCTTTTAACATGCCCTTCGACGTTAAGGTACATGCGTAGGTTGTCTTTTTGGCTAATGTTCCACGACGAGTTAAAATCGCCCGTTACGTCAAAGGCCAATCGTTTATCGCGGCCTAGCAAAAAAACTTTGCCGTTTACGCCGTAGGTGGTGTTGCCTTTGCGTTTAAACAGTTCGCCCCCTACTGCGACCAAGGCTTGGGTGTCGTAGGCATACGTAGAGTCGGCAATCATGCGCATGTTGCGGTCCATGTCAATTTCGGCAAAGGCGCGTACGCCAAAAAGGGCCCACTTTTGGAATCCTTCGTTTAGGGTAAACGAAATAACATTCTTTAAAAAGTGGTTGGCAACGGTATCGCTACTAATGGCGTCAGAATAGTAATTGTGTTGGTAGAACCCTTCGCTAATGCTTTTTTCTAGGTATTTCTTTTGGCTATTTTCGTATTTTACGCTATAACCAATGGTCATAGCAGGTATAAAGTTTATTTTTTCGGAATCGTTGGGGTCTTCTTGGTCGTACCCAATGTGGTATTGCCCATTGGCATATAGGTAAAACGATTTATAGATAGACCAGGCATTAGACATATTAACGGGAATGGATTGCGGGTCGGCTATGCTGCCTAAGTAGGCATCGTTTTGAATGCCCCCGTTTTCGAAGTTTCTAAAGTTATTTAGTCCGGCTATAAAGTATACGTTCCATTTTTTGTCGCGGTAACTGCCATTGATATAGCCGTTTAAATCGTCCGATGATTGTTTATAAAACGACCCCCTGCCGTATACATAATCGGCATATAAGCCAAAGTTAAGGCGTTGGTTGGCATTGATGCTGAATCGGCCTGTTAGGTGGTCTTCGCCATGGTGAGTAAGGCCGCCCGTAGCATACGATAAGTTGCTGTAGGGTTTAAGGGTATTGAAAAAATAAACCCGTTGGGTAGATAGGTAGTTGTCGTAGTAAGCGTGCCTAAACAAGAAATCACCGGCTATATCGGTTTGATGCCTGTCGGCAAAAATGGCCGATTGGCTAGGAAGTCCCATATTGCCCAACCATTCGGATGCAATGGTGCGAATGTAGGCAGGGGTAGATGTTATTTGAAACCCATTCGACAGCGTGTCGGGGGTGGTAGGCGTTTCGGCAGCAAAATCTTCGTTGATGTGCCAAGCTTTTACTCCCTCGCCCGATGTGGGTGGCTGTTTTTTTTCGGTGGTGCTTTGTGCATACAACAATGGGCTAAGCATCCATGCCCAGCTTACCAGTAGTATGTACACCCATTTTTTCATAAAAGCGCACAAAGATAGCAATTTTTTTGTTTGTTATAGCCTACGCATTAGTTGAGGTACAATGGCGGCTTTCCAGGTAGAAAAATCGCCTGCTATGATGTGCTTACGTGCCTCTTGGGTAAGCCAAACGTAAAAACAAAGGTTGTGAATGGAAGCAATTTGCATGCCCAATAGTTCGCCCGTCATAATGAGGTGACGTAGGTAGGCCTTGCTGTAGGCGGTATCTACATAAGAGGTGCCGTAAGGGTCGATGGGCGAAAAATCGTCTGCCCACTTTTTGTTGTGCATGTTCATGGTGCCTTGTAAGGTAAAGAGCATGCCGTTACGGCCGTTTCGGGTAGGCATAACGCAGTCAAACATATCCACCCCACGTTCAATGCCTTCTAATAAGTTGGCAGGAGTGCCTACTCCCATTAGGTAGCGTGGCTTGTCTTTGGGTAATATCTCGTTTACCACCTCTATCATTTCGTACATTTTTTCGGTGGGTTCGCCTACTGCCAAACCGCCAATGGCGTTGCCCTCGCAGTTTTGTGCGGCAATAAATTCGGCCGATTTTTTGCGTAAATCGGGATATACGCATCCTTGTACAATGGGAAAGAAGGTTTGGTTGTAACCGTACAAAGGTTCGGTTTCTCTAAAGTGATTCAAACCACGGGTTAGCCAACGATGTGTCATTTCCATCGATTTTTTTGCGTAATCGTAGGGCGCATCGCCAGGAGTGCATTCGTCCAATGCCATGGTGATGTCGGCGCCAATAAGGCGTTGAATATCGACTACATTTTCTGGCGTAAACAGGTGTTTAGAACCATCAATGTGCGAACGGAATGTAACTCCTTCTTCTTTTAGTTTACGGGTGCCCGATAAAGAAAATACCTGAAAGCCACCGCTATCGGTTAAAATGGGCTTATCCCAACCGTTAAAACGATGCAAACCGCCAGCTTGTTTTAAAATTTCGGTACCAGGACGTAGGTACAAGTGATAGGTGTTGCCCAATATAATTTGTGCCTTGATGTCTTCTTTAAGTTCGCGTTGGTGTACGCCTTTAACAGACCCTACCGTGCCTACTGGCATAAAAATAGGGGTTTGGATAGTGCCGTGGTCGGTGGTAATAAGACCTGCACGGGCATTGCTTTTAGGATCGGTATGTTGTAATTCAAATTTCATAATCCAATTGTTCGGGGGTTAACGTTAGGCTGGTTAATGTGTTGATTTTATCGGCTTGGTAGGGTTGTTTTACTTTAACGTAATTTTCGGTAAAACCACTCATATACCCATTCTTTTTGGTCGATTCCCACAAAACACTGCGCTGTGTGCCCAGTTGGCTTTGGTAAAACGCTTGTTTTTTAGCGTTCGATAAGGTTAGTAACCGATGGCTGCGCTCTTTTTTGATGGCAGGCGAAACCTTGTAAGGTATGCGCAAAGCAGCTGTTCCGGCGCGTTCCGAATAGCTAAATACATGCAGTTCGCTAATGGGTAGCGATGCAATAAATTGGTACGACTGCTCAAATAATTCGTCGGTTTCGCCGCGCATGCCCACAATAACGTCCACACCTATAAAAGCATGAGGCATTTTTTGCTTAATGAGTTGTATTTTATGTGCGAATAGGCTGGTATCGTAACGACGGTGCATAAGCGTTAGCACCGCATTACTGCCTGCTTGCAAGGGAATATGAAAGTGTGGGGCGAATCGCTTGCTAGAGGCTACAAAATCAATAATTTCGTCGGTTAAAAGGTTGGGTTCAATGGACGAAATGCGGAATCGCTCAATGCCTTCTACTTGGTCTAATGCTTGCAATAGTTGTAAGCAAGTTTCGCCTGTTGATTTGCCAAAATCGCCAATGTTGACACCTGTTAAAATGATTTCTTTCCCTCCGTTTTGGGCTACTTCTTGGGCTTGTTTTACCAAATCGGCAATGGCACCGTTGCGGCTACGACCACGGGCGTAAGGTATAGCACAGTAGGTGCAAAAATAGTCGCATCCGTCTTGTACTTTTAAAAAGTGGCGGGTACGGTCTTCGGCCGAGCAAGAAGGATAAAAAGGTGTTATCTTTTTGGTGTCGCTTACCTGTAACTGGTGGTTGCCTGTAAGCAAGTGTTGGGGAATTTCAAATTTATCGTTAGCGCCCAATACTTTATCAACCCCTTCCATTAGGGCAATGCTTTCGGCGCTAAGTTGGGCATAGCATCCTGTTACAATTAAGTAAGTGTCAGGGTATTGCTTGCGTATTTTATGAATGGTTTGACGACATTTTTTATCGGCCGTATCGGTTACCGTACAAGTGTTGATAACACATATACTAGGTGTCTCGCCTTTTTCTGCTTTGCGAAATCCGTTTTGTAGTAAGGTTTTACCTAAGTACGACGACTCTGCAAAATTTAGTTTGCATCCTAATGTGTAAAAAGCAAATGATTTGGTTGATTCCATGGTACACATTATTTCTTTTTGAACGAGAACAACGGAGCATCGCCCCATGTCTTTTGGAATAATACAACAAATAAAAATCCTGCGCAGCCTACTCCAATGACCGAACCCAATAAAACATCGTCTACAAAATGTTGCGATAAGTAGATGCGCGAATAGGCTCCCAGCCATCCTAGTAATACCCATGCCAATTGTAGCCACCTGTATTTAGGGGGTGTAATGGCAGCTAAGCAGGCGCATAGGGCAAATGTGGCCGAAGTGTGTCCCGATGGAAAACTGTGGTAGGCATCCCATACTTGTACTCCATCTACCGTGGGGGGTAGTGGTAATCCTATTTCTCTAAAATAGGTAAGTGGTCGTGGATGGGCAAAGGAATATTTTGCTATTTGTGTAAAGATAGCAGTAACCCCTTGTGTTAGTAGGATATAAAGCCCTTGTCGTTTGTTAAACAACACCCATGCGATGCCTAAGTATACAGGAAACCCACCACCAATGTAGGTAAAATACTTAAAAAAGACGTCTAAAAAAGGGGCATGGAAACTGTTTAGCAAATAATGGGCATTTGCTTTAGAATACTCTAATGCAATTAGCAAAAAAACGAACCATATAAGCGCAAATGCGCTTAAGAATGGTCCGTTATTTTGTTTGTATAGTTGAAAAGTATTTTTCACCTATTAGTAGTTAGCTTTTTTTACTTCAAAATAAGCTTGTGGGTGTGCGCATGCAGGGCATTCTTCTGGAGCCTCGGTGCCGTTGTACACAAAACCACAGTTGCGGCATTGCCAGGTAACTTCTTGGTCTTTTTTGAACACTTTACCTTCTTGCATGTTTTTTAGGAAGGTTAGGTAGCGTTCTTCGTGCATAGCTTCAACAGTAGCAATCATGCGGAAGGTAGTAGCAATTTGGTCAAAACCTTCTGCTTCTGCAATGTCGGCAAATTTAGGATAATCAGCTGCCCATTCTTCGTGTTCGCCAGCAGCGGCTGCAATTAGGTTGTCGATGGTTTTACCAATAACACCAGCAGGGTATGATGCGGTAATTTCTACCATGCCACCTTCTAGGTATTTGAAGAATTTTTTAGCGTGTTCTTTTTCTTGTTCTGCTGTTTCTAAAAAGTTAGCAGCAATTTGTTCGTAACCTTCTTTTTTAGCTACGCTAGCAAAGAAAGTATAACGGTTACGTGCTTGGCTTTCGCCTGCAAAGGCAATAAGCAAGTTTTTCTCGGTTTGGGTTCCTTTAATTGATTTCATGTTTTTTGTTGTTTAGTCGTTTAGTTGTTTAGTTGTTTAGTCGTCGAGGCGTTAAGTCGTTGAGGCGACCCCATTCGGTCACTGAGCTTGTCGAAGTGCCCAGCATTGATTATGCCGAGTCGCAAAAGAAATATTAAAGTGCCCGAATGGATGGTGATGCGGCGATTCTGCGATTCTGCGATTCCGCGATTCAATATTCGGTCTTGCCCAAATACAAGCGACTCTGAATGCAAAGTTAGGAGATTTTTTTTGTTGGCAAAGCAACCAAACAAGAATATTTTGCAGATTGTATATTTTTCACTATTTTTGTAAGGTTTTAGTAAAATCATTTAATCAATTAATAATTTTATCAATCAAAAAAGTATGTGGTTAGTTAATTCTTCCATTGGACGAAAAGTTGTGATGAGCATCTCGGGAGCCGCTTTGGTGTTCTTCCTATTGTTTCACGCAGCAATGAACTTGGTTGCAATCATCTCTGAAGAGGGTTACAACATGATTTGTGAATTTTTGGGTGCAAACTGGTACGCATTAGTGGCTACCGCTGGTTTGGCTTTCTTGGTAGTGGTGCATATTTTGTATGCTTTCTACATTACCATGCAAAACTACCGTGCACGTGGTAAAGAACGTTATGCAGTATCGGCTCGTCAAGCTGACGTAGAATGGTCTTCTAAAAACATGTTGGCATTGGGTCTGATTATTGTGTTGGGCTTGGGCTTGCACTTGTTCAATTTCTGGTACAAAATGCAATTTGCAGAAATTTTGCACATGGCAGGTGTAGAATCGGTTGATATTGCTAATGCAACCAACGGTGTGTATTGGATTAAAGAAACTTTTGCATGTCCTGCTTATGCAGCGTTGTATATTGTTTGGTTAGGTGCTATTTGGTTCCACCTTACCCACGGTGTATGGTCTGCATTGCATACCTTGGGCTTAAACAACAACACCTGGATGCCACGTGTTAAATGCATCTCAAACATTCTTTCTACCTTGGTTGTATTGATGTTTGCTGCTGTAGTTGTTTACTACTTTGTAATGTCGCTAATCTAATCAGTAATCAAATAAGAACTTATATATGGCTAAAAAAACCGATAAACAAGGATTGGCTGAAGCAGCCGAACTTGTTAAAAATACAGTTGTTGATGCTGTATTAGAGGCAAAAGAAAAAGCTGAAGAAGTGGTAAAAGAAGCTGTAAAAGCAGTAAAAGGCGAAGCCACTAAAATTGATGCTAAAATTCCAGAAGGCCCATTGGCAGAAAAATGGAGCAATTATAAAGCACACCAAAAATTGGTAAACCCTGCTAACAAACGTCGTTTGGATGTAATTGTGGTAGGTACTGGTTTGGCTGGTGCTTCTGCTGCTGCTTCGTTGGCAGAAATGGGATTCAATGTACTTAACTTCTGTATCCAAGACTCTCCTCGTCGTGCGCACTCTATTGCTGCACAAGGGGGTATCAACGCTGCTAAAAACTATCAAAACGACGGTGACTCTGTTTATCGTTTGTTTTACGATACCATTAAAGGTGGTGACTACCGTGCACGTGAAGCCAACGTTTATCGTTTGGCAGAAGTGTCTAACAACATCATCGACCAATGTGTAGCACAAGGTGTTCCTTTTGCGCGCGAATACGGTGGTTTGTTGGATAACCGTTCGTTTGGTGGTGCGCAAGTATCGCGTACTTTCTATGCAAAAGGTCAAACCGGTCAACAATTGTTGTTGGGTGCTTACTCTGCACTAAGCCGTCAAATTGGCAAAGGCAAAGTTAAAATGTACTCTCGTTACGAAATGCTAGACGTGGTTGTTATTGACGGTCGCGCTCGTGGTATCATTGCTCGTAACTTGGTTACTGGCCGTGTAGAACGTTTCTTTGCTCACGCAGTTGTAGTAGGTACTGGTGGTTATGGTAACGCATTCTTCTTGTCTACCAACGCCATGGCATCTAACGGTTCTGCTGCTATGCAAATGTATCGTAAAGGTGCTTACTTTGCTAACCCTTGCTACGCTCAAATTCACCCTACCTGTATTCCTGTACACGGTGCATTCCAATCTAAACTAACCCTTATGTCAGAATCGTTGCGTAACGATGGTCGTATTTGGGTTCCTAAAAAATTGGAAGATGCTAAAAAATTGCAAGCTGGTACTTTGAAAGGCCGTGATATTCCAGAAGAAGACCGCGATTACTACTTGGAACGTCGTTATCCTGCATTTGGTAACTTGGTTCCTCGTGACGTAGCATCTCGTGCTGCTAAAGAACGTTGCGACGCTGGTTACGGTGTAAACTCTACTGGTTTGGCTGTATTCTTGGATTTCTCTGACGCTATTAAACGTTTGGGCAAAGATGTAGTAGAAGCTAAATACGGTAACTTGTTCCAAATGTACGAAAAAATTGTAGACGAAAATCCATACGAAGATCCTATGATGATTTTCCCTGCTATCCACTACACCATGGGTGGTATTTGGGTTGACTACGAACTACAAACTTCGGTTAAAGGTTTGTTCTGTATTGGTGAAGCTAACTTCTCTGATCACGGTGCTAACCGTTTGGGTGCTTCTGCTTTGATGCAAGGTTTGGCCGATGGTTACTTTGTGTTGCCTTACACCATTCAAAACTACTTGGCAGACCAAATCTCAGTGCCTCGCATGAGCACCGACCTTCCTGAATTTGCCGAAGCAGAAAAAGCAGTTCAAGATAAAATTGATAAATTGATGGCTATTCAAGGTAAACGCTCTGTAGATAGCATTCACCGCGAATTAGGCTTGGTAATGTGGGACTTTGTAGGTATGGGTCGTACCAAAGAAGGTTTGGAAACCGCTCTTACCAAAATTAAAGCCATTAAGAAAGAATTCTGGAGCAACGTATTCATTCCTGGTAAAGCCGACGATTTGAACAACGAATTGGAAAAAGCACTTCGTTTGTCTGACTTTATTGAAATTGGCGAATTAATGGCCCGCGACGCGTTGATGCGCGAAGAATCGTGCGGTGGTCACTTCCGTGAAGAATACCAAACCCCCGAAGG
Source organism: Paludibacteraceae bacterium (assembly GCA_017387515.1). Lineage (GTDB taxonomy): Bacteria > Bacteroidota > Bacteroidia > Bacteroidales > Paludibacteraceae > Enterocola. The sequence continues at coordinate 24,904 of JAFOFC010000005.1, read as the reverse complement.
CGAAGCCCTTCGTCAAGACGACAAATTCTCGTTCGCTTCTTGCTGGAAATACACCGGCGACGACCAAGAACCCGAATTGTTGAAAGAAGAACTTAACTACGAATTTGTTAAACGTCAAACCAGAAACTACAAATCTTAAGCCATGGAAAAAGCAATTAATATAACATTAAAAGTATGGCGTCAAGCTGGCCCTAAAGCAAAGGGTGGTTTTGAAACCTACAAACTTAACAACATTTCTACCGATAGCTCGTTCTTGGAAATGTTGGACGTACTAAACGAACAATTGGTAAGCGAACGCAAAGAACCTATTGCATTTGACCACGACTGTCGCGAAGGTATTTGCGGTATGTGCTCGCTATACATCAACGGTCATCCACACGGACCAGACGCAGCTGTTACCACTTGCCAATTACACATGCGTAAATTTAAAGATGGCGATACCATCACCGTAGAACCTTGGCGTTCTAACGCATTCCCTGTAATCAAAGACTTGATGGTAGACCGTGGTGCTTACGATAAAATTATCCAAGCAGGTGGTTTCGTATCGGTAAATACAGGTGGTGTTCCTGATGCTAACGCAATTCCTATTCCTAAAAAAGATGCCGACGAAGCCATGGATGCTGCTTCTTGCATTGGTTGCGGTGCTTGTGCTGCTGCCTGCAAAAACGGTTCTGCCATGTTGTTCGTTTCTGCTAAAGTAAGCCAATTGGCTTTGTTGCCTCAAGGTAGAGTAGAAGCTGCTGCACGTGCAAAAGCCATGGTAGCTAAAATGGACGAATTAGGCTTTGGTAACTGTACCAACACCGGTGCTTGCGCTGCCGAATGTCCTAAATCGGTTTCTTTGTCTAACATTGCTCGCTTGAACCGTGAGTTTTTGTGTGCTAAGTTCAAAGACTAATAAACAAAATGTTTTTAAAGGGTGATTTTTGCGTGGCGCCTTAAAATCCCTCCTTTAAAGATCATTTTACAGCATTGAGTTAGGAGGGTAATCAAATCGGTTACCCTCTAATTTTTAAAATTATAGTTTATGAAAAAGATTTTTTACTCGTTATTTTTATCGATGGCATTGGTAGCTTGCGGCTCGATGCAACAAACCACTGCCCCTGCTGGTAGCAATTCAAATGCTACAACTCAAGCTCCTACTACTACCACTACTACCAATAATACTAGTGGAATGGATGCCTTGGCAGGATTGTTAGGCGCAGCACAACAACCTGCTCAATCGGAAAGTTATACCGCTGGTCAACAATCGGGTGTAGCCCTAAAAGCGCTTTATGCCCAATACAAAGCCGATGGTAAGCTTGATTTTTCTAACTTAAACAACTTGCTTAACATGGTAAATTTGTCTGCACAAGTGCAAAAAATTACCAAAGCAGAAAAAGGAACGGTTGATTATTCAGAATTTGGTAAAGGTTTGGTAGCAGGTTCTGTTAACTTGGTAAACGATATTAATAAAGATCAAGTAGTAAATGTGTTGACCCAACAATTAGCTAAGGTAGATACCTCTAAAATTACCGAGGTAGCTGGCCAAGCACAAACAACTGTAAACAACGTTACAGAAAGCATCAATAGTGTAAAAGAGGCTTCATCGTCTGTTATGGAGATTATTAACTTGTTTAAGTAAGATCTACTTACATGCTTGATTCATAATCAGCCGCATCCAATTGGGTGCGGCTGATTTGTTATAGGGGTTGAATATCGGTAACGGTTAATTTACCGTCTGCAACCGTAAAGCGAATGTTGAGGTTGCTGTAGGTAACGCCGTACACCTTAGAGGGGTCGTTTTGGTAGGCAGGGCGTGGGTCTTGCGAAAGCAGTTGGATGATGCTTTGGCGCTGTTCTTGCGGAATGGCTGCTAATAAATTATCGGGTATTTCTACCTGCAAAGTTTGCCACGCTACTTGAGTAGAAAAACCGCCTTTCGCGTCTGGAATGCTGTCGCTATGGGGTAGGTAGGGTTTGATGTCTAAAATGGGCGTGCCATTCATTAAATCGGCACCGCTTACCCACAAAATAGGTCCGTCTGGGGTGTGTAGCTCTATCTTCTCTATTTTTACGCACGATAGTCCCATTTTGTTGGGACGATAGGGCGATCGGGTAGCAAAAACGCCCATGCGCGTATTGCCGCCCAAACGGGGTGGGCGCACGGTTGGCGAAAAGGGAACTTCTTTGTTGGCGGAGAACTCCCAAATTAACCATACGTGCGAATAGTCTTCTAATCCGCGGTACACATCGGGGTTGCGAAATTCATCGGCCAAAACAATGCGCGACAATACCCCCACCAAACCGCTTTGGCGAGGAATACCGAACTTCTCGGTAAAAAGGTTTTCTATGTGCCCGATGGGTGTCATATCCATGGTGTAAAGCTATTCGCAAAGGTAGTGAATAAAGTTATTTTTACAATATTATCGGCAATTAATCCTTAATCTTCCAGTAGCCACCTTTAGTTGGGCCGATGTGTTCAATTAAATTCTTTAATTCTTCCATATCACGGTGGATTGTACGGGCGTTCACATTTAAGTATTCAGCCATTTTGTCTATTGTAATGTATGGATTTTGCTTAATCAAATTAAATATACCTTGCTGGCGTCTATGTCTCTTTTGTAGATTGGTTTTTGATAGTTCTGTTAAATCTACAATTAGCTCTTCCTCGCTAATTTCGTTTCTTATGACATTTTTCTGAGTTTCTTGTGACATTTCTCCGTCTCTTATGACATTTTTCTGAGTTTCTTGTGACATTTCTCCGTTTTTGGGAACATTTTCTTCCATTTCTTCTGACATGTCTTCATTTCTTATGGCATTTTCAAGATTAGTATTCATGTAGGTAATGGAGAATAAAAACTGAGCACTGCTGTTTATCTCTACTTTGTAGTCTTGATAATATAAAGGAGCATATCTTAATATATTTCTAGTTCCTGACCCCATATCTTCTACCCATGATAATTCATGAAATACCCGAACTAATAGTGGATTCTTTGTATAATTATTAAGTTGTTGTAATGTAAGTTTTCCTTCAGGAATTTCAGGTAATAATCTGGTGGGATTCTTTGTAATAACACGGTCTTTAAATATATGGTAGAAGCATGCGTAACCAGAACTATAATCTGCATGAACACAAAAGTTGGCTATAATCTCTCTAAATAAATCCCAGCGTAAATCCTCACGTTGTGTAGATCCAGGTGGTAGATAAAATTTATTCGGCAAGTATCGTTCTGTAAATGATGTTAGATGATTGTATACTCTTATAAGGTTGCATCGCATGGTTATTCTATCGTCATATCTATTGGGAAATTGTTTGTTGTCACGATATTGCTCATATGTGCACATGTGAAATAGAGCCTCAAATCTGTATCTTGGCATATACTCTTCAATAGCATATTCGCTTCCAAACAAAACGAGTGCGGCATATTTTAATTGTAGTTCCTTTCTATTTTTATCTATTTTTGCAAGTCGAGTTTTTATCAATATTTCCTCATCTGATAAGTGGATCCAGGGATGATTTGTTTTTTTTGCAGCAAGAATGTTTCTGCAAAATTGGAATGTAGCACGGTCTAGCTCATTGATTGTTAAATTCTTTACGATTCGTTCTTCAAATAAATGTGGATTTTTTCGTTCAAAAAGTGATAATAGTAATTCTGGTTGGTCTGTAATGTCTATATCAGCATCTCCATTCCTGTCCCAATATCTTCCTTTATAGCGATAAACATATTGGCCGCATGGAATTTCTAATAGTAAGACAACTTTCTCGTTAATCTCAATTACCTGAGGAGTGAAATAGGGGCAAGGAAGAAATAATTGTTGGTTCTTTATTGTAGTAATTATGTTCGACTTTATTGTTTCTATTTTATTTTTGTTTATTCCAACAATTTCACCATAGTCATTAACGCCAACAAGGATATTACCTCCACTATGGTTTAAAAAAGAACAAATGGTTTCGTAGAGTGATTCAGAAACCTTATCTGAGCATGTTTTGTACTCAACCTGTAGTCCTTCTCCTACAGTTGATAACTTTTTAAATAAATTAGTTCTCATTGTATAAAAATTAAGATGTTATTAATTTAGGCGATGAGTGCCTTTACTTTTTTGTGATGATACAAAGATACATTTTATTGCAAAAATAAAGCGCTTACGTTTGTGTATTTTAAGTATAGTGTATATTTTTGTAAACAGCCTGCGCCGTATTTATAGGAGTATAAAAAAGGGTGGGCTTATTTTAAATATTTATAGGCGTCTTTAGACGTTTTGTAGTTGGTCTATAGGAATCTCGCAAATTCTAATACAAACCTCTTACAAAGCAGCAAAAGATGTCCCGCTTTTTTTATGTGGGTATGGGAATTTATAGTTTGGGACAAAAGTAATACAATAGGAGTAACCCGAAATACCTTTAAGTGAGTAGGGATAAATTTAAATCGAAGGACTAATGAGTAAAACACTTATGAAAAATCTATTAAAAGTATCTATTTTCTCTTTAATTGCATATATTGCTTTATCTTGTAATTCAAATAATACATCAGAATATGTAGATTTAGGTCTTCCCAGTGGCACATTATGGAAGAATCAAAATGAGAAAGGATATTATTCGTGGGATAAAGCCAAGTCTGAGTTTGCTGATAAAATTCCAACACGTGATCAAATCGAAGAATTAAAAATATTCTGTACTTGGGAATGGACTGGGAAGGGGGTTAAGGTGATAGGAGCAAATGGGAATTATATTTATCTCCCAGCAGGAGGTTATCGCAGTTACTTTGGTGGAATGGAAGGTGTGGGGAGTGAAGGTAGTTATTGGTCTTCTTCTTCTTCTCCTTCTACAGTAGGGGATTTTGACTTTGACTTCAGTTATGGCAGAGGGATGGCAAATTTTCTTTTCTTCAGCCATGGAGGAGTTGGTATCTATGGCGGCAATATGGGAGACGAGCGATCTGTGCGTCTTGTTCAGGATAATTAGAATGAATAAAATTTAAATAACAAACCGCAATCATAAATCTATGGTTGCGGTTTTGTTGTCTTTAGGGGTTGAAGGTTCTAGACAGCATCATTGCATCTGCATAAAGCAATTATAGGCTTGTTGTACGCTGCTTATGTTTAACAAGGTAAGCGTGCGCTTGCCGTTTTCTTCTTTAAATAGGGTGCCTCGTGGGTTCTCTACTGCATACACTAGCATCTTATTAAAGATGTCCGATTGGTAAAAGGTTGATTCATTGTTGCTAAGTAGGTATGCGGTAAGTTTGCCTTTGCGTAGGGTCATTTTTTCGATGCCGCTGCGCATGCCTATGTGGCGCAGACGTACTACCTGAATCAGTTCTTTGGTAACCTCTGGTAATTCGCCAAAACGGTCTTTTAGCTCGCCCTCAAAGGCTTGTAATTCTTCTTCCGTTTTTAGCCCATCTAGGCGACGATATAGCTGAATGCGTTCTGATACGCTTTCTACATAAGTGGCAGGCATCAGCAATTCCAGATCCGATTCAAACAAACAATCGGTGGTATAGTTGGTGGCTTCGGCAGCCAATTCTTCGGCAAAAAGATCGGCAAAATCAACGTGTTTTAACTCGCCAATGGCCTCGTCTAATATGCGGTGGTAGGTCTCGTAGCCCAAATCGGCTATAAAACCGCTTTGCTCGCCCCCTAAAATATTACCAGCTCCCCTTATGTCTAAATCTTGCATGGCAATGTGAATGCCGCTACCCAGGTCAGAGAAATTCTCGATGGCTTGCAATCGACGCCTAGAATCGGGCGAAAGGCCACTCATAGGCGGTGCAATAAGGTAGCAAAAGGCTTTTTTATTGGTACGTCCTACGCGCCCGCGCAATTGGTGCAAATCGCTTAACCCAAAGTTTTGGGCATCGTTAATAAACATGGTATTCACATTAGGAATATCAATGCCCGATTCAATAATAGAGGTAGCAAGCAGAATATCGTACTCGTAATTGATAAAGTTAAGAATAATTTCTTCTAACTTTTCGCTATCCATTTGGCCGTGTCCAATGCAAATGCGTGCTTGGGGTACCAACTTGCGAATGCGACTTTCTAGGTCGGGCAAGTTGTTAATGCGGTTGTTTACAAAAAAGATTTGCCCGCCACGGCTTATTTCAAATTCAATGGCGTCTTTTATGGCGTCGTCGTCCCAACCCATTAACTCGGTTTGAATGGGGTAACGGTTGGGCGGTGGGGTGCTAATAATGGACAAATCGCGTGCACCCATAAGCGAAAACTGCAACGTACGGGGTATGGGCGTAGCGGTAAGCGTAAGCGTGTCGATGTTGGCGCGTACTTGTTTTAGTTTTTCTTTGGCAGCAACACCAAATTTTTGTTCTTCGTCGATGATAAGCAGCCCTAAATCTTTAAATTTTAGGCTTTTGCTTAACAATTTGTGCGTACCAATTAAGATGTCAATTTTGCCCGATGCTAGTTGATCGGTAATGTCTTTTACATCCGATGCTTTGCGGGCTCTACTTAAGTATTCTACCTTGCAGGGGAATCGTTTTAATCGTTTGCTAAAACTTTTGTAATGCTGAAAAGCCAATACGGTGGTGGGAACCAGCACGGCCACTTGTTTGCTATCGGTTACAGCCTTAAAGGCGGCTCGCATGGCAATTTCTGTCTTACCAAAACCCACGTCGCCACAAATTAGGCGGTCCATGGGGCGGTCGCTTTCCATGTCGCGTTTAACCATGGTGGTAGCCTTGGCTTGGTCGGGGGTGTCTTCGTAAAGAAACGATGATTCCAACTCTTGTTGCAAATAACTATCTGCCGAATAGGCAAACCCTTTCTCTGCTTTGCGTTTGGCGTATAGGGCAATCAGTTCGCGCGCAATGTCTTTTACCTTCTTTTTGGTGCGGTCTTTTAGGTTACTCCATGCCGCCGTTCCTAATTTGTTTAATTTGGGCGGTTCGCCGTCTTTGCTTTTGTATTTAGAAATGCAGTGCAGGCTATGGATATTCACCAAAATCATGTCGTCGTCTTTAAAGGTAAGTTTAATTACCTCTTGCTCTTTGCCGCCGTTGTTTAGGCGGATAAGGCCTCCAAAACGACCCACACCATGGTCTTGGTGTACAATATAATCGCCCACTTGTATTTGCATCAATTCTTTAAGCGACATTACCACCTTGCCTGCCCTAGTTTTGGTAGATTTGAGCGAATACTTGTGGTAACGTTCAAAGATTTGATGGTCGGTGTAGATGCAAATTTTTAAATCGTGGTCTATAAAACCCTCGTGTACAATGTTAATAACGGGGGTAAAACTTATTTTTTCGGGCCTATCTTCAAAAATATCTTTTAAACGATCTATTTGTTTGGGGTTATCGCTCCAAACAAAAACTTCGTAACCTAGTGCGATGTGTTGGGCAAAATCGGTGCTAACAAGGTCAAAGTTTTTATGAAAAATGGGTTGAACCGCTTGGTTAAAATGCACTTGCTTGCGGGCTGCAAAATGGTTGCGCAACCCCCATTCTATGCATCTAAAAGACGAAAAACAGGTAGCTATGTCTTGGGGATTAATAAATTGACTGCTTTCTGTATTTTCGTTGGCAATGTTGGTCATTACATCTAAGCAGTAAGCCGCATCAAAAAGCCCCATAAGGGTGCGTTCCTTAAAGAACTGAAAAATGGGCACTAGGTTTTCTTGGGTAGTATTAACGGTGCTAGATACAATGGCAATTTCGTTTAGCGATTCGATGGATAGCTGGCTTTCGATGTCAAAAGTGCGGATGCTATCAATGTCGTCGCCAAAAAAGTCAATGCGGTAAGGCACATCGTTAGAGAACGAAAATACGTCTATTAAACTGCCGCGTACCGAGAATTGACCGGGTTCGTACACAAAATCGGTTTGGGTAAACCCGTATTCAAGCAGCAGTTCTATTACATAATCGGTGCTAAGGGTATTGCCTACTTTTAGTTGCAAGGTTTCTTTGCTTAGTAGGGCAGGGGCTATTACCAATTCGGTTAGCGCCTCGGGGTAAGTAACTAGGGTAACTGGCGCATCGCCTTGTAGGGCACTGAGTGCCTCGGTGCGTAGCACTTGGTTAGGGGCGTCTTTGGTAAGCCCGTCTTTTATTTTCTTTTTGTACGATGACGGAAAATAGTAGACGTTTTGGTCTGATAATTGGCACAAATCGCCGTAAAAATACCCTGCCTCTTCGGCATCGTGCAAGATATAAACAGCAGGTAATTGGGCTGCTTTTTGGGCGGTATGTACAAACAAAGCAGGGGCAGAACCTTGTGTTCCACCTATTTTAAGGGCTTTAGAAGAACTAGTTACCCATTTTTCTAGTTCCTTATATCCCTCGCTCTTTTTTATAATCTGTATAACGTCGGTTATGTTCATACAATGGGTACAAAGATAGTGCAAACCGAGTGTAGAAAAAAATAAGCTTGCTTAATTTTTTTATACCGAGGTGCAGCCTATCTTATGTAAAGATAGTGCAAACCGAGTGTAGAAAAAAATAAGCTTGCTTAATTTTTTTATACCGAGGTGCAGCCTATCTTATGTAAAGATAGTATATTTCAGCTATTTTTTGTACCTTTGCACTACTTTAATAAACGGAGCTCTTGTCCATGAGCTTGTTAAAAAGGTTTGTACGTCCGATACCAGCCACAAACGACGAGTGACTATCACAGTTATCATCTTAATTTTTTAATCTTATGAACAAAGACCATTCTCAAAGCAACGACGCGTTGCAAAGCATTCAAAATTCCTCTCAAAACGAAATTATTCTTTATCGTCCTAACGATACCATTAGCCTCAATGTTCGTTTAGAAAATGAAACGGTGTGGCTAACTCAGATACAAATTGCAGAACTATTTGGGGTGAAGCAACCTGCCATATCTAAGCATATTAGTAATATTTATTCCAGTGGAGAATTATCAGAGAACGGCACATATTCCATTTTGGAATATATGGGTAACGATGGTCGTCAAAAATATATAACAAAGTATTATAATTTGGATGTTATATTGTCTGTTGGTTATCGTGTCAATAGTGTGAACGCTACTCGTTTTCGTCAATGGGCCAACAAGGTGTTGAAAGAATATTTGCTTCGAGGTTATGCTGTAAATCAGCGTATTAATCAATTAGAAGATAAGGTGGATAGGCGTTTTGCCGATTATGACCAAAAGATAGAGCATTTGAATCAGCAGGTAGATTTCTTTGTAAAAACATCGTTGCCACCTAAAGAAAGACTCTTCTTTGACGGTCAATTATTTGATGCTCATGTATTAATGAGTAGGTTGGTAGAATCGGCAGAAAAGCGCATCGTGTTGATTGATAATTACATAGATGAATCTGTTTTGACCTTGCTTTTAAAGCGTAAAGATAATGTTCCCACTACCATTTACACCATGCACATGAGTAGTTCCTTTAAATTGGATTTGCAAAAGCACAACGCTCAATATCCACCTATAGCAGTAAATATTTATACCAAGGCACACGATCGTTTTTTAATCATAGACGATAAGGTATATCACGTAGGTGCATCAGTTAAAGACCTAGGCAAAAAGTTGTGTGCAGTTTCGTTGCTCTCTTGCATCGATGCCGATGAAATGATAGGTAAACTGTAGGGACGCACGGCTCGTGCGTCCGTGAGGCTGTTTAACGATTATGCGATTAAACGACAAACAACGAGTGACAAAAAATCTTAAATAGGTGCAAAAATCGATTTTTTTCTGTAAGTTTGTGTTTCAGTAAAAATGATGTAGTATGTCTGATAGCATAGTTCTTATCCCTACCTATAACGAGAAAGAAAACATCGAGGCCATTATTAGGGCCGTGTTTGGTCTTTCAGTTCCCTTTCATATTTTAGTGATAGACGATAATTCGCCCGATGGTACGGCGAACATAGTAAAAACCTTACAGCAAGAGTTCCCAGAATCGTTGCACATATTAGAACGTCCAGGTAAGCAAGGATTGGGGCGTGCTTATATGGCAGGTTTTGAGTGGGCATTAGCGCATAATTACGACCTTGTATACGAGATGGATGCCGACTTTTCGCACAATCCCAATGATTTGGTACGCTTGCGCCAAGCTTGCCTAGATGGTGCCGATGTGGCAGTTGGCTCGCGTTATGTATCGGGTGTAAACGTGGTAAACTGGCCCATGGGACGTGTGCTAATGTCTTATTTTGCATCTAAGTACGTACGCTTTGTAACCGGATTGCCCGTTGCTGATACCACAGCTGGTTTTAAATGCTACAAAAAAGAGGTGCTCCAAACCATCGAGATGGATAAGATTAAATTTGTAGGCTATGCTTTCCAAATTGAAATGAAATTTACCGCCTATAAGTGTGGATTTAAAATAACCGAGGTGCCCATTATTTTTGTAAACCGAGAATTAGGAACTTCCAAAATGAGCGGTGGTATCTTTAGCGAAGCCCTATTGGGGGTGATTAAACTAAAGTGGCGTTCGTGGTTCCGTAAATATCCCCAAGCTAACTCCTAACTCCTAACTCCTAACTTAGGGTAACATGATTCTAATTGAGAACGCTCACATAGTAAACGAAGGCCGCATTGTAAAAGGTGCGGTTTTGATTAAAAACGATACCATCGATAGTATCTTTAAGGGTGAAGCGCCTGCTTCGGTACGGGAAAAGGCAACTCAAGTGATAGACGCTTCTGATTGCTGGCTGATGCCCGGCGTGATAGACGATCACGTGCACTTTCGCGACCCAGGTATGACAGAAAAGGCCGATTTTTATACCGAAAGTCGCGCTGCTGTGGCAGGTGGAGTAACATCGGTAATGGATATGCCTAATACCAGCCCTGCTACCATATCGCTAGCAGCATGGAACGATAAAATGACCATGATTGGCGAAAAATCGTTGGTAAACTACAGTTGTTACCTTGGTGCTACCAATACCAATCTAGATGATGTATTAGCCGCCGATCCTACAACAGTTTGCGGTATTAAATTGTTTATTGGTTCATCCACAGGCAATTTGTTGGTAGATAGCAACGATGCCATGACGGCTCTATTTAGCAAGGTAAAAGCCTTGGTGGCCGTGCATGCCGAAGATAATGCCATTATTGCCGAAAATATAGCCAAACTCAAGGCCCAATACGGCGAAGACTTGCCCGTGTCGCTTCATCCGCAAATCCGTTCGCACGAAGCTTGCTTTAAATCGACCGCTTGGGCAGTAAATATGGCGCGCAAATACGGCACTCGCTTGCACGTTATGCACATCAGTACCGAAAAAGAATTGGCCTTGTTTGAAGATAAACCGTTGGCCGATAAATGGATTACGGCCGAAACCTGCCCGCAATACTTGTTGTTTGATGCCTCGCACTTTGAAACCCTAGGTGCTCGCATTAAGTGTAATCCGGCTATTAAATTATTGTCCGATAAAAATGCCTTGCTAAAGGCTACCGCATCCAACAAAATTGATGTAATAGGCACCGACCATGCGCCACATTTGCTGTCGCAAAAGCAGGGCAATGCCCTAACGGCTGTATCGGGTATGCCAGGCATTCAGTATTCGTTGCCACTGATGCTATCGCTTGCTAAACAAGGGGTGTTGAGTGTAGAGCAAGTGGTAGAAAAAATGTGCCACAATCCAGCCCGCTTGTACCGCATGGAAAAACGCGGGTTTATACGCAAAGGGTACAAAGCCGATTTGGTGATTGTGCGTCGTAGCGATAAAAAAGAAATAACCGAACAAGATGTGCTGTCTAAATGCGGTTGGTCGCCCTACCAAGGCATGACGCTCCCTGTATCGGTTGCCTATACCTTTGTAAACGGCCGCCCTGTGTATGCAAACGGCGTTATCGACGATACCATTAAAGGCGAGGCGTTGAGGTTTGTAAAATAAAAGAAGCTTTATATCAAAAAAGACTGCATGCGTGCAGTCTTTTTTTTTGTTAGGTGTCTGATAAATTATTGCATATTGAAGAACTGTTCTAGCGAAAAGGTTCCCATATCTATGGCATTTTGAATGCCGCAGAAAAGAAATAAAAGCATGTAAAAAACAATCAAACCAATAAATAGCAGAATAGGAACCAGCACAAAGAGTGCGATAATACCGCATCCTTTTGCTACGCTACCAAGTCTGGAAGGTCTTGGTTGGTTTTCGGGTACTGTATACGGATCTTGTTTAGGTACGATAATCCACATTACTAAATAAATAGCTGGAATTATTAGCCCTCCTATTAATGTTAACCCTACCCATGCTACTCTGATTAAGCTAGTGTCTAAACCCCAAAAATGGGCTAATCCGCTTGATACTCCCCCTAATATGCGGTTGTAGGGATCGCGTAATAATTTCTTTTCCATGGTGTTGTTGTTTTAAAATTAAAACTGATGCGTCCATTCAACGCCTTCCCAAATTTGGTAAGAGCGAAGGGCTTGGTACACAAACATTTCCCAGCCGTTGCGAATGGTAGCCCCTTTCATCTCGGCTTGTTGCAAAAACAAGGTGCGAATGGGGTTGTAAATTAAATCGAATACCAAGTGCTTCTCTGTGATGAGTTCGTACGGAATATTGGGGCACTCTTTGGTATTGGGGAAGGTGCCCACAGGGGTGGTGTTGATAATAATGGTGTACTCTTGCATCACCGCTGGGTTAATGTCTTGGTACGAGAATTGCCCATCTTTGGGTGTACGCGACGCTAATTTGTATTCGATACCTAATTGCTCTAAAGCATATACAATGCCTTTAGAGGCACCGCCTGTACCCAATACCAAGGCTTTGGTGTGCCAGGGCTTTAACAAAGGTTGTAGCGAGCGGGTAAAACCATACCAGTCGCTGTTGTAGCCAGTTAGGTAAGGTTTGCCGTCTTTTTGTTCTACTTTTACTACGTTTACCGCTCCAATGGCGGCAGCATTGGCATCTACCTCATCTAAATAGGGCATAACCGCTTGTTTGTAGGGTATGGTTACGTTAAACCCACGCATAAGCGGATGCTCTTGTACAATGGTGGGAAACGCCTCTATCGAGGCAATGTCAAATGCCTTGTACTCCGATTTAAGCCCTTTTTGTGCAAATTTTTCGTTGAAAAACGTAGGCGAGTACGAGTGCACCAAGGGATGCCCGATGATGCCATATTGTTTGGTAATTATTTTTTTACTCGTTGGCATAATTTTTTAATGATAAAGTATAAGATAACTAGTGCTAAAAGGACTAGAATAACAATGGATAGTTCGTGGCTATAGGCCTCAATAAGGTCTTGTTGTCCTTGTGCTACATACCCTAAAAGGGCTAATACACTGTTCCATAACCCTGCTCCAATAAAGGTAAATAGCGTGAACGATAAAAAGTTCATTCGGGCTAAACCTGCAGGTATAGAAATAAGTTGCCTTACGGCAGGTATTAGACGGCCTATAAGGGTAGAAGTTTTACCGTGTTTTACAAAATATTCTTCGGCTACTACAATTTTTTCTTTGCTTAGTAGGCATAGTTTACCCAATTTGCTTTCGGCAAACTTATAAATAATGGGCCTGCCCAGCCAAAGGGCCAAAAAGTAATTGATAAATGCTCCAATTAATGCCCCCACTGTTCCAAAAAGGACCACTAAAAAAATGTTGAGGTTAGAGTCGGGTTTGCTGGCTATGTAGGCTGCAGGTGGAATAACAATTTCTGATGGGAAAGGGATAAAAGAACTCTCTACCGCCATTAGTGCTGTTATGGTACCGTAATTCATGTTAGCTTCGTACCAGTTTTCTACCACCTGAATAAGGCTAGGCTCGGCAATTGTTGTACTATCTGCTGTTGGGGTGGCAAATGCAACACTTGTTAAGCATATCGTTGCCAATAATAGCATTAATTTCTTCATGAGTTAATTATTCTTTGTTAAATAGATTCTTGTAATTACTACTAAATAGATCGCTGTTATCTTGCATAAATTGAATGACCAATTCGGGGTCGTTTTGTAGGGCCAATCTAAGGTATTTTTCTTCCTCTTCTTCGTTGCCCAATAGTTGGTAGGCCAATGCTATGTTTAAATCGATAGTAGGAAAATTAGCGTCCACTTCTTTGGCTGCCAAAAATAGTTGTAATCCTTTTTCTAGTTCGTCTTGTTGCAAGTATAGGTATCCCAACCAGATGTTCCATGCAGGAGTAGATTCGATGCCATGTACTTGCTTTGCGTATTCAATGGCAGTGTCTAATTGCCCTGTTTCAAAATAAAGCCTTGATAGCGATTTCCAAGCATCTATCACATAACCAGGCTCGTGTACTTGCTCAAAAATGGCGATGGCTTCTGGCGCTTGTTTATTTTCTAGCAGCGAAATGCCGTACTCCATTTTTATATCTACCAAGTGGGGGTATTGTTGATGCAACGTGGCTAATCGACTAACCGAAGCGTCTAATTGCCCTAGTTTACGTTCGCAAATGGCTAGGTTCTGTTCTGTTTTAAGTTCGTTGTATCCTAGCTCTTTGCATTGTAAAAAGAAATCAAAGGCTTTTTGATAGGCACCTGTGTTGATGTGTAAAACCGCGTAATAATACAACGTTTCTGCATGTGTTTCGTCAATGCTTAGGGCGTATCTAAAAGCTTTTTCTGCTTCTATGTATTGTTGAGTATCGCAATAGATAGCGCCTAATTTGCACCACGCACTAACAGAATAAGGGTCAAGGTCTATTAGTTTTTCTAACGCTTTTATGGCTTTGTTGGGGTTGTCTAGCAATAAGTAAACATGGCTTAATAGCCCCCACGATTCTTTATCGTTAGGATATAAACGGCAGGCTTTTAAGCAATAGGTAAGCGCACGCTGAGGTAGGTCGTAATTCATAAACAGCAACCCAAAATCGTAGTACATAGAATACGTATGGGTGGTTTTAAGTTGCTCTGCCTCTTTTATGCACAACGATGCTTGGGCCATGTTGTTTTGTTGAATACAAATTTCTAGTTTTAACAACAAGGCATCAAACAAATAATCGTAAAACGATGCGGGCATTTGGTGGTTGTTTTGCTCGGCGCATATACGATATTTTTGAATGGCACAATCAATGTGTTCTGTAGCCAGTGCCAAATTTTTCATCTCAAAATATGCCTTAGATAGGTGCAAATAAAAAGGGATATGGTCGGGATGAAACGATAACCCTTTTTTTGCAGCACCAATGGCTTTTTCAAGTTGGGCCATACGAATGTAATGCTCGCAAATGTATTCGTAATCGTCGCTCTCGATGTAAGCATCGGGGGTAGATTCGTATTTTTTTACGAGCGCAAGTAGGGCTTTATCAACTTGTTGAGGCATAGGCTTATTTTGTGTTTTGTTGGCTAGTGGGGAGTTCTTTTTCTTCAATAATAAAATGTTGGTAATACGATACCAATAATGCTGTAATGGGTAGTGCAATAATCATGCCAAGAACGCCCATTAACGAACCCCACACCGATAGCGATAATAGAATGATGGCAGGATGTAACCCTGTGGCATTACCCATAATTTTAGGGGTAAGCAGTAGGTCTAAAATAAGTTGGTTCACTACAAAGATAAGGCCTATAAATGCCATTGTCCACCATAAGTTGGTTTCGCCTAGGGCCGATTGCATTAAGGCTACACAAAGGGGCGGAATAATACCCAAACCGTGCATGTAAGGAATCATGTTTAAAACTCCTACAAAAAGCCCCATAAAAATGGCCATTGGCAAGTCGAGTAGGGTAAAGCCAATGGCAAACAACACCCCTAATATAACCGAAATAAGCGCCTGTTTGCGAAAATAGGTATTCATTTTTTCGGCCAAGTCGTTTACCAATTGATTAATAAAGTAACGGTATTTTTGAGGAATATATTGTGGCCATTCGTTTGATAGCTTATCAAAATCCATCAAAATAAAAAATAAATACAAGCAAAAAATGAATACCACAACTAAACTAGTAAGGTATTTAAACGATGTTGATACCATGTCGAATGCCCTTGGGACTAGCGATTTAATGGTGTCTACAATGTTGTCGGATTTAATCCAATCTTCAAAATGCACGCCAGCAAACAACTCATTAAAAAATTCTCGCAACATAGGAGGTAAATTGGCATTGTGGTTCAATGCAAAATAGTCTTCTATCAGTGTGGTCATTTCTACTAACTCGTTGGTAATAGCCGATGCCGCAAAAACAATGATAAGGGCAAAAATGGCTATGATAGTAAGTAATAACAAACTAACGGCTAGTCCACGTGGCTTAATTTTAAGTTTATGTTGAATAAAATGCACAAATGGGTTAAGCATATAAGCCAACAGCCAGGCGGCAGCAAACGGCAATAGAACGCCGCTTAGTCGCTTGGTAAGCAAAAAAAGTGCCACTAGCAATAAAATAGCGCCAATGGTTCTAACCGTACGGTCTAGCGTAAATGGTTGTTTGTTCATTTGGGCAATCGTTTAAAAAATATTACATTTGCAAATGTATAAAAAAAGCACAACAAAGTGCGCAGAAAATACCAACCAATAACATATTTTATGGATAATGTAACAATAATAAAAGAGTTACTTACAGAGGTAGAAGGATTACAACGTCAGTTGGATGTGATGGGGCAAAAATTAGAAGTAATGAAGCAACGTTTAGCCCTAGCAGAGATAAGCATGCAAGCCGATGCCGCGGCTTTGCAAGCCAGCGAGTTGCGCGTAAAACAATTAGAAATAATAGTAGCAAGTCAAAAGTCGCAAGTCGATGAATCGCCTAATCGTGAAACTGATGAATCGTTGAATCGCGGAATCGTTGAATCGCCTAATTGCGGAACTGATGAATCGTTGAATCGCGGAATCGTTGAATCGCCTAATTGCGGAACTGATGAATCGTTGAATTGTGAAACCGATGAATCGCCTAATTGCTTAAACGACTCAATAAAAAAATCGGTCGCTGAGCTTGTCGAAGCGCCCGAATCCGATTTACCGATTAGTCGATTCACCGATTCGTCATCAAAAAACACCGATTCGTCAACACCCTCTAGAGACGCTCGCATCATTACCGACCTTAAAAAGGCCATTGGATTGAACGACCGTTTTCGTTTTAGAAACGATTTGTTTAATAAAGACGAGAAATTGATGTTAGACACCATAGAAGCACTAAACGGGCTTGCTAATATGAGCGACGCTAAGGCTTATCTGTCTGCGCGTTTTACGTGGAAAGAGGACGATGCTAGCGTGGTGTATTTTTACGAAATTTTGGAACGTAAATTTGTTTAACCATGAAATTATACATAGTGCCTACGCCCGTAGGTAATTTAGAAGATATGACTTTTAGGGCCATTAAGGTACTAAAAGAAGTAGATTTTATTTTGGCCGAAGATACGCGTACGTCGGGCATCTTGCTAAAACATTTTGGCATAGAGAACCGATTGATGGCGCACCATAAATTTAATGAGCATCATTCGGTAGCAGGGGTAATTAACTTGTTAAAACAAGGACAAACAGGGGCTGTGATATCCGATGCTGGTACGCCTGGATTGTCTGACCCTGGTTTTTTGATTGTTAGGGAATGTGCTGCCGAGGGAATAGAGGTAGAGTGCTTGCCTGGCGCCACCGCAGCCATACCGGCATTGGTAAACTCGGGTTTACCAATGGACCGGTTTTGCTTTGAAGGGTTTTTACCACCCAAAAAAGGCCGCCAAACCCGCTTGCAGCAACTAGCCACCGAAGACCGCACCATGATTATTTACGAATCGCCCTATAGGGTGGTAAAAACCCTTCAGCACCTTGCAGAGGTGCTGGGTGGCGCAAGGCAGGCAGCCGTATCGCGCGAAATATCTAAAATACACAACGAAACCGTTCGTGGCACGCTTGATGAACTGATTGCCCATTTTACAGCCCACGAACCCAAAGGCGAATTTGTACTAGTAGTGGCAGGTAAATAAAAATACATGGGCATCCTAAAAGGCATACATCAATGGTTTAAAGGTAAGTTGGTCAAAAGCACCCTCCAACTGCTGTCTGCCAATGTAGTAGCGCAGGCTATTGGCTTTTGCATGTATCCCTTATTAACCCGCTGGTACAGCCCCCAAGACTTTGGACTGCTCAATTTGTTTCTAAGCATAGGCGGTGTTTTGCTTTTGTTGGCAACGGGGTCGTATTACAGCGCCATCGTATTGCCAAAAACCGAAGATAGGGGGGCAGCATGTTTTCACGTAGGCATGGGTTGCAATGTGCTAGTTACCTTGCTATGCGTACTTTCCCTTTTCTTCTCTACCCAAATTGCCGCTTTGTTTGGTGTCCCTGCCTTAGCAGATTGGTATTATTTGTTACCCTTGTACGTGTTTTTTTCGGCCACTTGGCAATTGCTTAATTTTTGGTACGTTCGCAACCAACAATTTGGCATGGTAAGTACCTATCAGGTATCTCAGAGTGGCATTAATGCCGGTGCTAAAGGCATCTTTGGGTATGCTGGATTTTTGCAAGGAGGTATGATAATTTCGGTGGTGTTAGCCCCTTTGTTGTCGTTGTGTGCCGTGGTGGCAAGCTCTTTTGCAAAACTAAAACCCTTGCTTTTGGTGCAACCAAAAGTGTGCAAAGAAGTAGCACGTACCTATCAAAAATTTCCCTTGTTTTCCCTACCCAAACAGTTGGTCAACTACATAGGTGGCAATATGCCCATATTTTTGCTGTCGCCTTTTTTTGATTTAAAGTATGTGGGGTATTTTGGCATGGCACTAACCTTGTCGTTTGTACCTTTGTCGTTAATAACCAGATCTTTTTATCAGGTATTGTTTGCTCATGTAACCCAACTGGTTAACCAAAATAAATCCATTTGGAAAGCGTATCGTGGTTACTTGTTGGTGGCGGTATGTGTTATTGCCATCGGATTTACGGGGTTGGCCCTTGTTTTGCCCGATTTGACGGGGTGGCTTTTGGGGCATGATAAATGGCGCATGGTAGGCATCTACATCCAACTGATGTTGCCTTGGCTAGCCATTATAACCCTTACCAATACGTTCGATTTTATTTTTGATATTTTTGGCAAGCAAGACAAGCAATTTTATGTTGAATTGGCCTTGTTTGTGTTGCGCGCCTTGGCCTTGCTTTGGGGCATCTATTTAAACGATGTGTGGTTTGCGGTTATGGCATTTTCTTACGTTAGTTTTTTGGTACGTTTGCTATATGCCGCTTATCAATATTACTTAATTCATCAATACGAAAAACAACGATGCAACTTCATTTAACAGCCCATAGGTGGGAGTCGTATGGCAATATTACGCTTTGTGGTAATGTGTACGACGGTGTAAAGCCTTGTTCTTTGCAACAAATAGCTATGGCGTTAGATGCTTGTAATTTGCCCATGCAAGTGGCTCATTGTCTGCAAAACCTGCGTGGCGATTTTTCTGTTATTATTCATAAAACTACCATGGCTTGCATAGCCGTTAGTCATACCCGTTTGTATCCGTTATTTTATCGTTTTGTTAACAACGATTGGCATATAACCGATAATCCTGCTATTTTGCATCAAAAGGCAGATGTAATAAGCCCTGAAGCGTGTAGGCAGTATTTGTATACGGGTGCTCCGTTGACAGGAAATACATTGGTAAAGGGGCTAAAACAAGGCAAACCTGCTTATGTTACCCTGTTTGAAGAACAATGCATTACAACACTTCCCTTTGGTCCTTATACAGCACCCATCGTAACACCCTTATTAAAAAAAACAGAGGCAGATAAAGCTTTTGAAACGGTATTGCAAACGGTTTTTAAGCGTGTGCTAAACAGCGTAGCAAATAGGCAAGTAGTGATACCTCTTTCGGGTGGGTACGATTCTAGGTTGGTGTTGGCTATGCTGCATAAAATGGGCGTTAAAAATGTGTTGTGCTACACGGTTGGGCGGCATCATCCTGCCGAACAGGGTATAGCAAAGCTAGTAGCAGATGCGTTGCAAGTTCCGCTGTATCATATTGATTATCGCGATGCTCAATACCGCATGCAACAATTCAAATCCGCAGCGTTTGCTAGGTTTGTAGATGCCATAGGTGCTGATGGAAATTTTATGTGGCTGTTTGAATACAATGCCATTTTGTGGTTAAAACAACAAGGCTTGTTGCAAGATAATGCTGTTTTTATACCGGGTCATGTGGGCGATTTTTATGCCGGTAGTCATCTTAGCAAGTTGGGCATAAAAGAAAAAGAATCGTTGCAGGGTATTAGGCGTAAACTGGTATTGCATGCTTTTGAATACGGAAAGCCCTGTTGGAATACAGCCTTTTGCGCAGACATTAAAAAGGCTTTGCAAAATTTGCCTCATCACCAATCCTCTTGGTTGGTGGCCATGCAGTTTATTGCCGAAAATAGGTTGGCGCATCAGATTCTTAATTCGGCTAGGGTGTACGAGTTTTTGGGTTATAAGGTGCTTTTGCCCTTGTGTGATGTAGATTTTATTCAATTTTTTAGCAAGCTTTCGTATACGGCCTTGTGTGAGCAGTCGTTTTACCAAGAGTACCTACTAAAGCACGTGTTTGAACCGTTGCAAATTGCTTTTAATAAGCCTACTCATGCTGCGCAATTGCGCCGTCAACGGCTAAAAAATCTGCTAAAACCCTGGGTGCCTCGTAACCTCTATTTGCGCCGTAAAAAACAACAGGATGTTACTACCGAAACCTATTTGTTGAACGATATGCTAGCCGAACTAAGTGCGGTAAAAGGTGTGGAATTAACGCTCCAAGATTTTGCTTCGGGCAACGAGGTAATGCTATATTGGTACTTAAATCGTGTTAAAAATCAACTAAAAACGTCTTGATTTTAACAATGTGCTTTTTTTTTCTTACTTTTGTGCCAAATCTAAATTCAATAATATGAAACTAATTTTGAAAAGTGTATGTTTGGTTGCCTTTTTAGCAACTGTTTTGGCTTCGTGCAATTATAAAACCGAAGCACATAAAAAGTTAGAAATCGAAAAAGATTCTATCTTGGCTTTGCAACAAAGTCAGTTGGCAGAAATGGAAGAATACTTAGACCTTATTCAAGGCGTAGATTCTGCGTTTGACGAAATTAGAATGTCGCAAAATATCTTAACCTTTGCATCGTACGATAGCGAAGATCCATCAGAAAACATGCGTCAAAAAGTATCGGACAACATGAACATGATTAACAACTTGTTGTACGAAAACCAAGCTAAAATTGCCGAATTAGAAGAAAAATTGGCCAATAGCGACTTGAAATCGACCAAATTGCAACGCATGGTTAATAAACTAACTTCTGATTTAAAAAAGAAAACAGCCGAAATTACCCAATTGCGCGAAGAATTGGTTAGCAAAAACTACCAATTGGATAGTTTGAATGTAATGTACAGAATGTCGCAAGACCGCGAAGCTGCTTTGGTGGCAAAAACTACCGAGCAAGACAGCATCATGAACAGCCAAGACGCTCAATTGCATCGTGCTTACTTCTTTATGGGCAATCGTCGTGCGTTGCGCGATAACGATATTAACGTAAAAGACCGCGAATCGGGTTATCGTACCGAGTTGTTTACACCAGTAGATATTCGTGCATTTGACCGTTTGGAAACAGGTGCTAAATCGGCTAAAATTTTAACCAAACACCCCGAGTCGTCGTATACCATTCAAGAAAATAGCGATAAAACCAAAGTATTGGTGATTAAAAATGCTACCGATTTCTGGAGCGTATCGCGTTACTTGATTATCCAAACTCGATAACCAACACATGGGGTATAAGTACCTGTTTTTTGATTTGGATAATACCTTGTGGGATTTTGATGCCAATTCAAAATACACCCTAAACGTATTGTTCGATACGTTTCAACTAGGTGCACATTTCCCCGATTTTGAAACATACTACCGCTTGTATAGTGCCAATAACCAAAAGTTATGGCAACTATACGGAGTTGGTAAAATAACCAAAGAGGCTTTAAATAAAGAGCGTTTTGCCTATCCATTGCGCTCTTATAAAGCTTCTTTGTTGCATTTAGCCCCTTTAATGGAAGCGGAATATTTGCCTTTACTGGCCCAGCAAACGCGTTTAATGCCTGGTTGTTTGCAAGTGTTAGAGCAGCTGAAAAATAAGCGTTATAAGCTGTTTTTAATATCCAATGGTTTTGTAGAAATTCAGCACTTAAAACTACAACGTACTGGTTTGGCTGCTTATTTTGATCGATGCTATTTTTCGGAACAGGTAGGGGCGCATAAGCCTTCTAAAGTATTCTTTGATTATGCCATTAAATCGTCTAATGCCATTAAAAAACAAAGTTTAGTAATAGGCGATAATTTTGAAGCCGACATAGCGGGAGCAAAAAATGCGGGCATCGACCAAGTGTATTTTAATCCCAATCCATCGGCAGACCCATTGCCCTTTAAACCCACGTATCAGATTACAAATTTGATGCAAATTTGTAATCTAGTGGAGAGTTGAAAAAGGAGAAAGGAGAAATAAATTCTCATTTCTCATTTCTCATTTCTCATTTGATATGATAGACACCCATACCCATATTTACGACGAGGCATTTGCCGATGATGCTGCAGCCATGGTACAACGTGCTTTGGATGCTGGCGTTACGCATGCTTTTTTGCCCAATGTAGATGCTTCTACCATAGCGTCGATGCGTAATTTTGCCGCTGCATATCCGTCTTTTTGCTCCATGATGATGGGTATTCATCCTACTAGTGTAAATGCTAATTATAAGGCAGAACTGGCGGCTTTTGACAGCGAAATAGCACGGCACGCAAACGATTATATTGGCATTGGCGAAATAGGGTTGGATTTGTATTGGGATAAAACGTTTTTGCCTCAACAACAAGAAGTTTTTGAGCATCAAATAGAGGTGGCTATACAGCTGCAAAAACCCATTTGTATACACTGTAGGGATGCTTTTAACGAGGTGGTTGCTAGTTTAAAGAAGTTTAAACCATCGCAGCTACGCGGGGTGTTTCATTGCTTTACGGGTACGCCCCAAATGGCCCAACAAATAGCAAAATTAGGCGACTTTTACTACGGAATAGGCGGTCCTTCTACCTACAAAAATGCCAAGTTTATTGACGATATTGCGCAAATTCCACTGTCTAGGATTTTGTTAGAAACGGATGCTCCGTATCTACCTCCTGTTCCCTTTAGGGGGAAACGAAACGAACCCGCTTATGTGGCATACGTAGCTCAAAAATTAGCGCAGGTGTATGACGTTTCTTTTGCAGATGTAGACAAACAAACTACTCAAAATGTTAAAACCTTGTTTTTCGTATAGGTTGCTTATCTTTTTTTAAGATTTTCTTTTGCCGATTGGCTTACTTTTTGTATCTTGCACTCGTTTTTAGTGCCTATTGGGTACTGGTCTCTTTGGAGAGATGCTCGAGTGGTTGAAGAGGCACGCCTGGAAAGCGTGTATACGCCTAAAGCGTATCGCGGGTTCGAATCCCGCTTTCTCCGCCATAAAAGCAGTGTAGTAAGTCGAAAGTCAAAGGTCGAAAGTCGATTATTATTTCTCCTTTCTCCTTGAAACTTCGATTCGTCGATTCACCGATTAGTCGATTAGTCAATTAGTCAATAAAATCGACTAAACGCTTCAACGACTAAACGACTAAACGTGAGCGAAGCGAACATTATTAACTAACATATTAATTTTAAAAACAAAAACATGAAAAAATTATTTGCTGTGCTAGCAATTATGGCTGGCGTAAGTTTTATGAGTGTTTATGCTCAAGATGAAGTAGCTCCTATTTCAGAAGAAGCTGCCGCTGTAGAACAAGTAGCTGAAGAAGCTCCTGCTGTAGAAGAAGTTGCTGCTGAAGAAGTTGCTGCTGAAGAACAAGGCGGTATTCACCAAGCATTGAAAACTAAATTTATCGAAGGTGGCGCTGGCTTTATGAGCACCGTTGCTTTGTGTTTGATTTTAGGTTTGGCAATTGCTATTGAACGTATCATCTACTTGAGCCTTGCTACTACCAACTCTAAAAAATTGTTGGCTAAAGTAGAAGAAACTCTAGAAAAAGACGGCATCGAAGCTGCTAAAGAAGTTTGCCGCAACGCTCGTGGTCCTATCGCTTCTATCTTCTATCAAGGTTTGTTGCACATGGAAGAAGGTTTGGACGTTGCAGAAAAATCTATCATTGCTTACGGTAGCGTACAAGCAGGTATGATGGAAAAGAACTTAAGCTGGATTGGTTTGTTTATCGGTTTGTGTCCTAACTTCGGTTTCATGGGTACTGTAATCGGTATGATCGAAGCTTTTGACCGTATCCAACAAGCTGGTGATATGTCTGCAACCATCGTAGCAGGTGGTATTAAAGTTGCGCTTATTACTACCGTGTTCGGTCTAATCGGTGCTATCATCCTTCAAATTTTCTATAACTTTATCTTGGCTCGTATTGAAGCTGTTGTAGCTGACATGGAAGATTCTTCAATCACTATGTTGGATATCTTGACCAAAAATCAAATTAAAAAATAATCACTGTAATCAATAGGAGATTTGATTATGTTAAAGAACTTATCACGCATAGTACTGTATTTGCTTTGTGCAATTACGGTGGTGGTTACAGTGCTATTCTTTACGGGTGGCGATGTAGACCCTAATGCTGATTACGTAGAACCTGTTTACACCAATGCTATGATTAACTTGATGTATGCATGTTTCTTCATAACAGCAATTTTGGCTGCCGCATCAGCGCTTTGGCAGTTTGTAATTAAATTGAGCTCTAATAAAGGCTCTGCTATTAAAACCATTGTTTCTATTGGTTTAACTGTTTTGGTATTGGCTGTAACTTACTTCCTATCTTCTGGTCAAGAAATTACCTTGCTAGGAACTGGCGAAGTAGTAGACGAACAAACCGTAAGAACCGTAGATATGATGATTTACACCATCTACACCATGGTAGGTGCTGCTATTTTACTAATGATCTTTGGACCTTTGGCTAAAAGAATAAAATAATAAATAATATCACTATGGGAAAGCAAAAACGTGAAGTACCTGAGTTAAATTCAAGTTCTACGGCGGATATCGCATTCTTGTTGTTGGTATTCTTTTTGATGACAACCTCTATGGCTGTTAACAAAGGTTTGGCGCGTCGTTT
>JAFOFC010000037.1 GCA_017387515.1 Paludibacteraceae bacterium | reverse complement strand
ATCTGCCGCGAATATTTGAGGGAGGTGAACTTATGGTGAATGTCGTTCTGTGGCTCGGCGGGCGGATCGATGCCGAGCTTGCCATGCACTTCGCTCGGCATGTCAACGTGAATTTCTTGGGTTTCGTATAGGTCTTTTAGGCCCAACGAAACAAATTTATTAGTACCTACCACACGGTATACAAAGTTAGAACGACCTTGAATCATACCTTGGTTGATGAGTTTTTGGAAAGGTTCGTCTTTGCAAATAATGCCCAAGTCGAACAAGAATTTGTTCCAGAAACGGCTATAAATTAGGTGACCGGTAGCGTGCTCGGTACCACCAATGTAAAGGTCTACGTTTTGCCAATAGTTGTTGGCATCTGCACTTACCAACGCTTGGTCGTTGTGTGGATCCATGTAGCGTAGGTAGTAAGCCGACGATCCCGCAAAACCAGGCATGGTGTTTAGTTCCAATGGATAACCATCGGCTGTTTGCCAATTTTCGGCACGTCCTAGTGGAGGTTCGCCTGTTTCGGTAGGCAAGTAGGTGCTAATTTCGGGCAATTGCAAAGGCAATTGATCTTCGCTAAGGGTGTATGGTTGTCCGTCTTTGTAATATACAGGGAAAGGTTCGCCCCAGTAGCGTTGACGGCTAAAAATAGCGTCGCGCAAACGGTAATTTACTTTTACCTTACCAATGCCTTTTTCGGCAATGTATTTTTTAGCAGTGGCGATGGCTTCTTTTACTTGCAAGCCGTTTAAGAAACCAGAGTTGCACATAATGCCGTCTTTGGCATCGAAGCTTTCTTGGCTTACATCGCATCCTTCAATAACGGGAATGATAGGCAAGTTAAAGTGTTTAGCAAACGCATAGTCGCGGCTGTCGTGTGCGGGAACGGCCATAATAGCACCGGTACCGTAGCCAGCCAATACATAGTCTGAAATCCATACAGGAATGTTTTGGCCTGTAAATGGATTAACAGCGTATGCACCAGAGAAAACACCTGTTACACGACGGTCGGCAATGCGTTCGCGTTCGGTACGGCGTTTTACCATATCTAGGTAGGCATCTACTTCGGCTTTTTGCTCTGCTGTAGTAATTTGTGCTACATAAGGGCTTTCGGGGGCCAATACCATAAAGGTAACGCCAAAGGTGGTATCGGCACGGGTGGTAAATACGGTCATGCTAAGGTCGCTATCGGCAATGGCAAAGTCCATTTCGGCACCTTCGCTACGACCTATCCAGTTGCGTTGGGTTTCTTTTAGTGAATCGGTCCAGTCTAATTTATCCAAGCCGTCTAACAAACGTTGGGCATAGGCCGATACACGCAAACTCCATTGGCGCATTACTTTTTGTTCTACAGGGTAACCACCGCGAACCGAAAGGCCTTCGCTTACCTCGTCGTTAGCCAATACGGTACCCAATTTAGGACACCAGTTTACTTTAAGGTCGGCTAGATAGGCAATGCGGTAGTTCATTAGCATATTTTGCTTATCGTTCAAAGTCCAGCTGTTCCATTCTTCGGCGGTAAACAAAGGCGCATCAGCAGCTGCGTTTACGTTTTGGTTACCTTCTTTTTCAAAAATAGCTACCAAATCGGTAATAGGGCAGGCTTTGTTGGCATCTTTGTTGTACCAAGAGTTGAACATTTGGATAAACGCCCATTGGGTCCACTTGTAATAACCAGGTTCGCAAGTACGCACTTCGCGGTCCCAATCGTAGCAAAAACCAATTTTATCCAATTGTTCGCGGTAGCGAGCAATGTTCTTTTGGGTGGTAATTTCGGGGTGTTGACCCGTTTGAATAGCGTATTGTTCGGCGGGCAAACCATAAGCGTCGTAACCCATGGGGTGCAATACGTTAAAACCTTTAAGGCGTTTGTAACGGCTGTAAATATCAGAAGCAATGTAACCCAGTGGGTGACCAACGTGCAAGCCTGCTCCCGATGGATAAGGGAACATGTCCAAAACATAATACTTAGGACGCGATGCGTCTGCTTCTACCTTGTAAATAGCATGCTCTTTCCAATAAGCTTGCCATTTTTGTTCGATGTTTTTAAAATTGTATTCCATATTGTTGTTTATTTGTTTAGTCGATCCTATTCGGTCCCTGAGCTTGTCGAAAGCAAGGGCGGTCATTGAGCTTGTCGAAATGCCCAGCCCGCAGCGCAGAGCCATACGGTCCCTGAGCGCCTCGGCATAACCCAAACTGGGCACTTTAATATCTTTGGCTGCGTCTCGGCATAATCCAAAACTGGGCCCTTCGACAGGCTCAGGGACCGTTTTGTCTTTTGCACTCACTTAATCGCAACTTCCTCCTTTCTCCTTTCTCAACTATCAACTATCAACTATTCCGTAAGGTCGATAATCTCTTCGGGGGCGAAGGTAATTTTCTCCATGCCACCTTCTTGTACAATGTAACTGTTTTCGGTGCCTACTGCGCCAATGCCTGGAAGCACAAATTTGGGCTCTAGGGCAATGGTGTTACCTACTTCTAACGGTTGTGGATTTCTGCCGCATAGCACGGGCAACTCGTTAATCTCTAGCCCAATACCGTGTCCCACAAACTTGGCTTGTTGGGTAGTGCCCATGTAATAGGCTTCTAATCCGTGTTTTTTTACTATATCAAGCGATAATTGCCACAATTGTTCGCAGGTAGCACCGGGTACGCCTGCTTTGGCAATGGCCTGTTGAATTTCTATCGATACGGCGTGAGCATCGTAAGCCATTTGAGGCAATTTGCCTACGCTATAGGTGCGACTTTGGTCGGCAATGTAACCCGTAAAGTTGCCGTTAATGTCTACCATTACGGTTTGTCCTTCTTTAATAACACTACCGTTAGGGCCTAGGGGCAACGACCCGTGCAAACCTGCGCCACCCAAGGCAAAATCGTAAGGCGATGGGGCAGCAGCGTTATCGCCTGCTAGTACAGAACCCATGTGCGATTCCATGGTGCTGCCGTAAATGCGGAACAACCCCAAACAACCGCCCAAACGGAAAATACGTTCTACTTCTACGCTAAATTCGTGGTCGGTCATGCCTGGGCGATAAGCCGCAGGAACTTTTGCCAACACCTCGGTTTGTTTTTTGCCCGATATGCGTAGTTGCTCTTGTTCAAAGGCCGTTTTTACGCTTTTAACGTAGCGCATAATTTTAGAACCGTTTATCAAGTTAGCGCCTGTGCACTTTTCGATGCGCATCCACTCGGCGTACGATATATCATCACCCTCTACCAATAGGTTAGTGGGTAGTGATTGTCCTTTGGCTGCTAGCAGGGTAGGTAATTCTTCTAATTTGCGTACCAAATAAAAGTTTTCTGCCGTAATGTTGTTGGGGCGACGCACCATATAGGTAGGTTCGCCTTGCAGCGGTAGGTACACATAACCTACAATAATGTGTCCGCACGTATAGTAAACATTAACAGGAGTGGTAAGCAAGCAACCATCGGCACCCACTTGTGCCATGGCTTTACGTATCTTTTCCCAACGAATTGCTAATTCCATTTTATATTGTTGAGTTGTTTAGTCGTTTAGTCGTTTAGGCGTGACTAGCGACGTGAAAAAAAGTATTCCAGCGCAACGTGTACGCGGGCAGCCCAATCGGTTTCGGTATGCCCTGCACCTGGATAAAATCCAGATAGCATGCGGTCTTTGTAACCTAAGTTTTCTATCTTTTCTACCAAAGCAGGAAAGAAAGGTGCATAAGGTGCATCGATATTTTGGTCGCCACAATCCAAATAAATGTAGTGAGCATTGTCTTTGGGAAGGGCTTGTTCTAAATAATCCATCAATGCGTATGCCAAAGCACCGTTGTTGGGGTCGTTGCCAATGTGTGTTGAAAAACAACCTGCTTTGCTAAATACCTGTGGTGCTTCGCAAAGGGCATAGAACGACATTAAACCGCCCATGCTTGAACCCATTACAGCGGTATTTTCTGCCGCTGGTTTTGTGCTGAATACGCTATCAACAAAGGGTTTAACGGTGTTGACTAAAAAGTCTACGTATTGGTCGCCACGATAGTTGCCTTGGCACATAGCATCCATATAGGCAAAAATGGTAGAGTCTTTAATAAGAGGGGCTACCTTTTCTGGCATTAAATCGCCAATGCGGGTTTGTCCTATGCTGTGTACGCCCACTACAATGGGTGCTTCAATCTTATTTTCTGCCACTAACTGGGTAATGGCATCGTCTACGTTCCAAGCTTGTTTGTTCCAGGTACTGTTGGGGTCAAATAGGTTTTGACCATCGTGCATATACAATACAGGATAGGTTTGGTTGGTGTTGTAACCTTCTGGTGTCCAGATGTCTACGGTTAATGTATCGCCAAAGTTGGCATGGTACAATTGGGTGCGATAAACGGTTCCATTTACTACCTCTAGCGGTGCTTTAGGCAAATTGGGCATGGGTTTATTTTCGGTACACGATACAAAAGCTATCGCAGCACATAAACAAGCAAAAAATGTAGACTTTTTCATGGTACGGTTAATTTTATATATAATAAGGTGCAAAGGTAATAAATTTAGGGGAGAAATGAGAAAGGAGAAAGGAGAAAATTTTGAGTAGCGAGTGCAGAAGCAAAGCTTACTTTGATTATGCCGAGTCACGAAAAATTTCATGAGCGCAGCGAATAATATTTGTGCGAGGTGAGTGCAGAAGCCAAACTTTTAACGATTAAACGATTAGTCGATTCGTCGATTCACCAAAAAAATAGTATCTTTGTATGAATTTAAAATAGTACGATTATGAATAATGCAAATCCCAAAAATCAATTATCGTTTAAAGGAATTATAACGGCCATTATTATTGGCTTGGTGGTAGTGGTAAGTTTGTCTTGCTTTTATACCGTTGATACAGGCGAAAGAGGCGTAGTGTTGCGCTTTGGTAAACTAATCAATGTAGTGGGCGAAGGCTTGAATTTTAAGGTTCCTGCTATGGACGACGTAAAAATTATTTCGGTGCGCGACCACAACTTAACCCTTAAAACAGAGGTGTCATCAAGCGATATTCAAACCATTGCCGTAGAAGTAAGTTTGGTATACGCCCTTAATCCTGACGAAGTGGGTAAAGTATTCCAAACCTACGGTATGAACATCGAAAATACCTTGATTCGTCCTACGTTGTCAGAAAAAATCAATGCTGTTATTGCCGAATATCCCATTGAAACATTCGTAGAAAAACGTGCCGAAATCTCTAGCCGTATCAATACCGCATTTGCCGAACAAGTGGCTGGTAGTGGAGTGGTAGTAAAAACCTTATTGATTACTAATCACGATTTTAGCGATGATTTTAACAAAGCCATCGAAGACAAAAAAATTGCCGAACAAGGTGCGCTTACCGCTAAATTTACCTTGGAACGCATGAAATTAGAAGCCGAAGCACAAAAAGTAAAACAAGCTTCGCTTTCGCCCATGGTGTTGCAAGAAATGGCCATCAACAAATGGGACGGCAAAATGCCTCAATACTTTAGTGGCGGTCAATTGCCTTTTATTACTATTAAATAGTGTTTTGTTGTTTAGTTGTTTAGTCGTTTAGTCGACAAGCGACAAACGACGAGCGACAAGTGACAATCGACAAACGACAACTATGTTTCTACAAACCTTATCGGCCACTAACTATAAGAACCTTAAGCAAATTGAGGTGCAGTTTTGCAAGGGCGTCAATTGTTTTATAGGCAACAACGGGATGGGTAAAACCAACTTGTTGGATGCTATATACTATTTGGCCTTTTGCAAAAGCCGTACGTGTCATGCTGATACCCAAGTAATTAGGCACAACGAACCCTACTTGTTGCTAGATGCGCAATTTTGCTCCGAAACGGCTCAAGATAGGGTGTCGGTTAGCTTGCAACGGGGACAAAAAAAGGTGGTAAAACGCAACAAAAAAGAATACGACCGCCTAGCCGACCATATTGGTTTGGTGCCCTTGGTAATTGTATCGCCCAACGATTTGGAACTGATTATAGAGGGCAGTAGCGAGCGTCGTAAATTGATTGACGGCATTATTTCGCAATACGATAAAGAATATTTACACCAACTGTTGGCCTATAATAGGGCTTTGTTGCAGCGCAATACCCTGCTGCGCGGAGGTGTTACCGATGCCGAATTATTGAGTGTTTGCGAGGGAATGATGGCGCAAAAAGCCAGCTATATTTACCCCAAACGAGCCGAATTTTTAACCCAATTTATTCCTATTTTTGCGCAGTTTTACAGCGAGATTGCGGGCGATAAAGAGCAGGTGTCTATACAGTACGAATCGCACTTAAGCCAGGGCGATTTGTTTGATCAATTGGTTCAGTCTAGGTACAAAGACCAGGCCATTGGCTATACCACGGTGGGTATTCACAAAGATGAACTTTCTTTCTTTTTGGGCGATTATCCGCTTAAACGCATAGCCTCGCAAGGGCAAACCAAAAGTTTTTTAGTGGCACTTAAATTGGCGCAGTTTGAATTTATGCGTCGCGCCTGTGGCAAGTATCCAATTTTGTTATTAGACGATATTTTTGATAAACTAGATGCCGAAAGGGTAGAGCGTATTGTACGCTTAGTATCGACCGATAGATTTGGGCAAATTTTTATAACCGATACCAATCGCGAACACTTAGATTATTTGTTAGACCGTGTAGAGGGCGAAAAATTGCTCTTTACCATTCAAGATGGCGCCATTGTATGAAACGAAACGACCCGCAAAAAGTAGAAGGTGTAATGCCCGCTTATTTTGAAGCCTTGGGCATTATGGACAAGATAAACGAGGCCCGATTGATGCTTAAGTGGAACGAGCAAATGGGTGAGGTTATTGGCCGTAAAACCACGCACTTAGAGGTAAAAAATAGGGTGTTGTACGTGTCCATTAGTTCGGCATCCTTGCGCGGTAATTTGCTGCTAAAACGCGAACAATTGGTGCGTATGTTAAACAACGAAGTAGGCGTAACAGTAATAGACGATATAGTTTTTAGATAACGATGAGCATAGCATCTTCTATACAAGAAATTAAACGCCAATTGCCTGCGCATGTGCAGTTGGTGGCGGTATCTAAGTTTAATCCTATCGAAGCGTTAAAAGAAGCTTACGATGCGGGACAACGTCTTTTTGGCGAGAGTCAGGCGCAAGAAATGGTGCCCAAAGCCCAACAATTGCCCGATGATATCAAGTGGCATTTTATTGGTCATTTACAAACCAATAAGGTAAAATACATAGCCCCTTATGTGGCCTGTATAGAGTCGGTAGATTCGCTTAAATTGTTGGTAGAAATTAACAAACAGGCCCTTAAAAATAACCGCATTATTCCCTGTTTGTTGCAGTTTCATGTGGCACAAGAAGAAACCAAGTCTGGCCTAACAAAAGATGAGTGCGAAGACATATTATCATCAGAAGAATTTATAAATCTTCGCAATATTAGAATCGATGGTGTAATGGGAATGGCTTCTAATACCGATGATGAAGCCAGAATACGGGCCGATTTTGCTGAAATAACCCGTTTGTTTGTGTATTTTAAGCTGCATTATTTCCCAACTTCAGCGCACTTTAAGCACATATCAATGGGCATGACGAACGATTACCCCATTGCCATAAAAGAGGGGGCTACTTTGGTGCGTGTGGGCAGTGGAATTTTTGGCGAAAGAATGTATCAAAATCGTTACAAATAAGGCACTTAAAATACAGAAATAGAATTTATAAACGTTTGTCTTAAAAATATAGGGCAAACGTTTTTTTTTGTAGTAGTATTTTGTTAAATTTGCACTCCTTAAACCGTCGCTAGTTGCTTCGCGATACTCGTTTAGTCGTTTAGTCGTTGAGGCGATTCAATGAAAAGACATCGTGATTGAGCGGAAATACATAAAGCAAAAATGCCGCGAAGAGCGTAGGCTTTGAATGAAGCGCCGCCCTTCAACAAGCTCAGGGACCGTTTTGGCTTTGCGCTGCGGGCTGGGCATTTCGACAAGCTCAATGACCGCCCTTGCTTTCGACAGGCTCAGGGACCGAATGGGATTGAAACAAACTAATTACTCATTATATAAAAATTTACTATGGACAACAAAAAACGCGTTTATACCTTTGGTAACGGACAAGCCGAAGGTAAAGCAGACATGAGAAACTTGTTGGGTGGTAAAGGTGCTAACTTGGCCGAAATGAACTTGATCGGCGTACCTGTTCCTCCCGGGTTTACCATTACTACCGACGTTTGTAATGAATATTACGAAGTAGGTAAAGAAAAAATGGTTGAACTTTTGAAAGAAGAAGTTGCCGGTGCTCTTGCTCACGTAGAAACTTTGATGAACTCTAAATTTGGTGATGTTCAAAACCCACTTTTGGTATCAGTTCGTTCGGGTGCTCGTGCTTCAATGCCTGGTATGATGGATACCATTTTGAACCTTGGTTTGAACGACGAAGTAGTAGCTGGTTTGGTAGCTAAAACCGGTAACCCACGTTTTGTATGGGACTCTTATCGTCGTTTTGTTCAAATGTACGGCGACGTTGTGTTGGGTATGAAACCTGTTAACAAAACCGACATCGACCCATTTGAAGAAATCATCGAAAAAGTTAAAGAAGAAAAAGGTGTTAAACTTGATACCGAATTAACCGTAGAAGATTTGCAACAATTGGTTGCTCAATTTAAAGCGGCTGTTAAAAAACGTACTGGCAAAGATTTCCCCAACTCGGCTTACGATCAACTTTGGGGTGCTATCTGCGCTGTATTCGATAGCTGGATGAACGAACGTGCTATCTTGTATCGTAAAATGGAAGGTATTCCAGCAGAATGGGGTACAGCTGTTAACGTACAAGCCATGGTGTTTGGTAACATGGGCGACACCTCTGCTACTGGTGTAGCATTTAGCCGTGACGCTGCTACTGGCGAAAACTTGTTTGTTGGTGAATACCTAATCAACGCACAAGGCGAAGACGTAGTAGCTGGTATCCGTACTCCTCAACAAATTACCAAAATTGGTTCGCAACGTTGGGCACAATTGGCTAACATTTCGGAAGAAGAACGTGTAGCTAAATATCCTTCTATGGAAGAAGCTATGCCCGAAATTTATGCTGAATTGGATGCTTTGCAAACCAAATTGGAAAACCACTACAAAGACATGCAAGATATGGAATTTACCGTACAAGAAGGTAAATTGTGGTTCTTGCAAACTCGTAACGGTAAACGTACTGGTGCTGCTATGGTTAAAATTGCCATGGACTTGTTGCACGAAGGTATGATTGACGAAAAAACAGCTGTTTTGCGTTGCGAGCCTAACAAATTAGACGAACTTTTGCACCCTGTAT
>JAFOFC010000036.1 GCA_017387515.1 Paludibacteraceae bacterium | reverse complement strand
CATTGGTATGCGTTTTAATGGCACAGGGCGTTGGATGGTCGGGCAAAATAGCAATGGTAACGGGTTCGTCCCATGCCGAAACAGCATCATAAATGGGTTTTACAATGCGGCTGTCTAGGTATTCAATGGTTTTTACCTTTAAGTTGACATTGCCTTCGTGGCCTGCCTCGTCGCTGGCTTCTACGTGCAAAAATACAAAGTCGTTGGTTTTTAGGGCATCGATAGCCGCTTGTGCCTTGCCTTCGTAGTTGGTATCGTACAGCCCGGTTGCGCCTTCTACTTCTATCGATTCAAGACCAGCATAAATGCCAATGCCTTTGATTAAATCTACAGCCGATATAACGGCACCGCTTTTAATGCCTACTTTTTGGGCCAAGGTTTGCATGCTGGGCTTGTAACCTGGCGACCATACCCAAATGCTGTTGGCAGGGTCTTTGCCTGCTGCTATGCGTTTTAGGTTAACGGGGTGGTCTTTTAATAGTTCTTGCGATTTAAGTGTAAGTTCGTTTAGCAGGCGAGCGGTTTCTGCGGCTTCGGGCACCAATGCTTCTACCATTACGTCTTTAACGGGTGTGCCGGGCACGTCGTGGGGTGGGGTGCAGTTGATGCGTTTGTCGCCTCCTTTCATCACCAACAAGTGGCGGTACGATATACCGTTGTGAAAGGTAAATACATCGTCGCCTAGTTTTTCTTGCAAATACTCGATGAGTTCTTTGGCTTCTTCGTTGCTAATGTGGCCTGCTGAGTGGTTTTTGATGTTACCGTTTTCTACACAAATGATGTTGCAACGCATGGCCATTTCGCCAGGTTGAATAGCCACGCCAATGCTGGCGGCTTCTAGCGATCCGCGTCCTTCAAATTCGGTACGTACGTCGTAGCCAAGCACAGTCATGTTGGCAATTTCGCTACCGGGTTTAAAGCCATCGGGAACGGTGCTAAATACACCGTTTTTACCCAATTGGGCTAGTTTGTCTATGGTGGGTTTGTTGGCGGCTTGTAGGGGCGTTTTGCCTCCTAATGCGGCTATGGGCTCGTCGGCCATGCCATCGCCTAGTATAATGATGCGTTTCATTTTTTTTATTGACTAATCGGTTAACCGGTTAACCGGTAAATCGGTGTTTTTTTTATTCGTTGAATCGTTAAATCGTTAAATCGTTCCCTTTCGGTCCCTGAGCCTGTCGACGTGTTGTTGACCGATAGGGAAAAAGGGCCTGTTTAGTCGACAAGCGACAAGCGACTATCGACAGTTTTGTTGCGCAGCAACAAAATCGGGTAATACTTCTTTGATTTTTTTTATTGTATCGCTGAGCGATAGTTTGCTTTCGGCTCCCGATGCGTTTAAGTGACCGCCGCCATCAAAGTATTGGTTGGCAAATTGGTTGGCGGGGAAGTCTCCTACCGAGCGAAGCGATAGTTTTACGGTGTCTTTTTCTTCGCGGGCAAAGATAGAGAAGCGAACGCCGTTAATAGAAAGCGGAAGGTTTACAAAGCCTTCGGTATCGCCTTTTTCGTAATTGTATTGTGCCAATTCTTTTTCCGATAAACTGAAAATAGCGGTTTGGTATTCGGGCAAAATTTCTAATTTTTGCGACAATACATAACCCATTAAGCGCATTCTATTTTCTTTATAGGTGTTAAATAGGTGGCGGTATAGGGCATCTTTGTCAACGCCTTTGCGCAATAACTCAGCAAAAATGGTATAAATTTCGGGGCTGTTTGAGTTGTAGGCCAAGCCGCCAGTATCGGTTAGCATGCCGGCGCAAATGCATTCGGCGGTTTGCAAATTCATATCGGCAAAATAGCCCATACGGCAAATTAGACGGAATATCAATTCGCTGGTGGATGCTATTTCGGGGTGCGAAATGGCAATGTCGGCAAATGCTTCGTAATCCAAGTGGTGGTCTATCATCACTTTTTCGGCATGGCTGTTGGCGATTACCTTGCCCAACTCGCCAATGCGTTCTAGTTTGTTAAAATCTAGGCAGAAAACCAAATCGGTTTCGGCTAATATGCTGTTGCATTTTTCTGTTTCTAGCTCGTAGTTTAGTATCTCGTTGCTAGATGGCAGTATGCTCATGTTGGCGGGTATGGCATCGGGCATGATTACAAAGGTTTCGCGCTCAAACGAATATAAAAAATGGTAAAGCCCTAGGCTAGAGCCTATTGCGTCTCCGTCGGGGCGTTTGTGGGCCACAATTACAATGCGTTTGGCACGTTGTATAGCTTTGTACGTAGCTATTACTTTTTCTTCTGGAATTACTTTCGTAATCATAAGCGTTTAATCGTTTCTGGTTTAATCTACAAAGTTACGATTTTTTTTCTGAATCCATACTTCTTTTTATGATATAAAACGCCTCACCGACTCATCCTCTTTCGGCGCTTCATCTTCCGACTTGGTTTCCGGTCGGGATTTACACATACAAAAACTACAAAATGTGAACTCGCTTCGCTCAAACAACACATTTTGCTTAACGTTTTTGCACATATAAATCTTTTTCCGACCTCCACCAAATGT
>JAFOFC010000035.1 GCA_017387515.1 Paludibacteraceae bacterium | reverse complement strand
TGAAACCACTGGTTTGTTTGTTTCTTCTTCCAATAATAGGCGTGCGTTACGTGCTACTTTCCCGCCGCGTTTAGCTACGCTTTTGTGTTCATCAAAGGTTGTAGGATTGGTAGATTCAGATATTTCTTTGGTCGAAATTTCGGCCAACATGTTTAAAACCAATTCTTTATTGGTCATGTTGTCTCTGAGGTTTTCTTTCTTTAGTCCTTTAAATTCTTTGTATTCTTTTGCGGTTTTATCAGACCATGCTTGGTAAATAATATCTGTAAGCGTGGCAAATTGTATACCTTCTTGCAGGCCTTGTCGTTTCCACTCATCGGTGAGCTCTTTTCTAATTTCAATGCTTTTAAGGCGTTGGTTAATCCAGTTTTCGGAGTAGCCTAATTGTTTGTAGTCGTTTAGTGCTTGGTGGATTGATAGTTCTGGGTCTTGCATCTGATTTAGTCTCTCGCTAGCAACTTGAGCCATCCATTGTTTGAATGGTTCGGCTTTTGGCGATGGAATAGATTGGATGATGCGGAAAATTTGTTTAGTGCTAGCAACGTCGGTGAGACGCATCTTGTTATCGTCCGATGGGAGTTTCAACTGGTTACAAATTGTAACCGGTTGGTTTTGCTCTTTGTTGATTCTGTTTTTTAGGACTTTCCAATAGTTTCTTGCAACCTGATAATTGCTCTCTGTTAGCACAGCAACTACGTCAACAACAGAGAAATACCATTCTTCTTGTTCGCTATCCCAAACGGTGCGAACCTTTTTTTCTTCAAAAATTTTGATTGAATTTTGTTTTACCATAATGTTAAGATAAGATGGATAAATAAATTTTTCAGTACAAAAATAAAAAAAATAGGCTACAATTGTTTGCATTGTTGAAAAATTTCAAAGTAAAATTTACTATAATCCCTCCAAAAATGGTACATTTGTTCCTTGTATTTTTTTATTGAGTCGGGAGAATAATTTCTCCTTTCTCCTTTATCAATTCTCCTCTAATTCAATGGCAAAACAGGCAGAAACGCCCATGATGGCGCACTTTTACGAGATGAAAAAGCAACACCCCGATGCGGTGCTGCTGTATCGTTGTGGCGACTTTTACGAAACCTACGGCGACGATGCTGTGTTGGCCTCTCAGGTGTTGGGCATTTCGCTTACTTACCGCAGCAAAAACTCGCCCAATCCCATTAGCATGGCGGGTTTTCCGTTTCATGCGCTCGATAATTACTTGCCCAAATTGGTGCGTGCAGGGCATCGTGTAGCCATTTGCGACCAATTAGAAGACCCCAAACTATGCAAAACCAAATTGGTAAAAAGGGGTATTACCGAGTTGGTTACCCCAGGTATATCGTACAACGACCAACTACTTGACAATAAATCCAACAACTTTTTATGCGCCCTACATGTGCAAAAAAGCATGGTGGGAGCCGCCTTTTTAGATATTTCTACGGGCGAATTTTTGGTAGCCCAAGGGGGCGAACAATACATTGCCAAACTGATTAGCAGTTTTTCGCCCAAAGAAATTTTGTATGCCCCAGGCAAAGAGGCTTGGGTAGATACCATGGCAGATGGGGGTGTGTCGCGTTTTAAGTTGGACGATTGGATTTTTACCCTAGATGCCGCCCAAAGCAAACTAAACAAGCAATTTGAGGTAAACAACCTAAAAGGCTTTGGCATTGATGGCATGAACGAGGCTACCGTTGCTGCAGGGGCTATTTTGTACTACTTAGACCAAACCCAGCATTTTCAGACGGCTCACATTAGCCGCATTGCCCGCGTAGCCGAAAATAATTTTGTATGGCTCGATAAATTTACCATTCGCAACCTAGAACTATTTGGTAGCAATTATGGCGATGGTAAAACTTTTGTAGATGTTTTAGATCATACCCAAACCCCCATGGGCGCTCGTTTGTTGCGCAGGTGGGTGGCTTTCCCCTTAAAAAATGTGGCCGATATTGTGGCAAGGCAAGAAATGGTAGAGGCATTCTTTCGCGAACCCGAGCTAAAAAACGCCTTGTTAAGGCAGTTGCCCCTTATTGGCGATATGGAACGCTTGGTGTCTAAGGTGTCGGCAGGACGCATCAATCCGCGCGAGGTAGTGCAGCTAAAAACGGCCCTTTTTGCCATAGAACACATACAAGCTTTGTGCAGTTCGTCGCAGTGCGATGCCTTGCAACAAATGGGCGAAAAGTTGCACCTTTGTGCCGATATTCGCACCCAAATAGACGCCTGGGTAGAAATGGATCCTCCTATGGCTGTAAACCGTGGGGGCGTTATTAAAAAAGGCGTCGATGCCCAGCTAGACGAATACCGAAGTTTGGCCTATTCGGGCAAAGATTACCTGCTTCAGATGCAGCAATGCGAAGCCGAAGCAACGGGCATTAGCAGCTTAAAAATTAGCTACAACAACGTATTTGGTTATTACATAGAGGTACGCAACACCCATAAAGATGCCGTACCCGAAACCTGGATTCGCAAACAAACCTTGGTCAATGCCGAGCGTTACATCACCCCCGAATTAAAAGAATACGAAGAAAAAATTTTAGGGGCCGAAGAGCGCATTCTTATCATCGAAAATAGGCTGTTCCAAGAATTGTTGGTGCGCCTATTGGCCTATACCCAGCAGTTGCAAGCCGATGCCGAAATCATCGCTCAAATGGACGTGTTGTGCAATTTTGCCGTTATCGCCGCGCAAAACAAGTACAATCGTCCCCTTATATCCGATAGCGATGTGTTGGAAATTAAAGGCGGTCGTCACCCCGTTATTGAGCAGCAAATGCCTGTGGGCGAGCCTTATATACCAAACGATGTGTATTTAGACAGCACCTCGCAACAAATCATCATCATAACCGGCCCTAACATGGCGGGTAAATCGGCCTTGCTAAGACAAACCGCCCTAATTACCCTAATGGCGCAAATAGGCAGTTTTGTGCCTGCAGATAGTGCTCAAATAGGCGTGGTAGATAAAATCTTTACCCGTGTAGGCGCTGGCGATAATATTTCGATGGGCGAAAGTACCTTTATGGTAGAAATGAACGAGGCGTCTAGCATTCTAAACAACCTATCTACTCGTAGTTTGGTGTTGTTTGACGAGTTGGGTCGTGGTACTTCTACGTACGACGGTATTTCGTTGGCATGGGCCATTGTAGAGTACATCCACGAGCATAGTGCCCACAAGGCGCGTACCCTTTTTGCTACCCACTACCACGAACTAAACGAAATGGAAAAGAGCTTTGAACGCATCAAGAACTACCACATTACGGTTAAAGAGGCTGGGGGTAAGGTTATCTTTTTGCGCAAATTGGCACGTGGGGGTAGCGAGCACAGCTTTGGTATTCATGTAGCGCGTTTGGCAGGTATGCCCAAAAGCGTGCTAAACCGTGCCGAGCAAGTCTTGTCATCGTTAGAAAGCCAAAATAGCCAAAGCAGTCGTCAAAGCATTAGCAAACCCCTAAGCGGCATCGCCCAAAGTCGCGAAGGCTATCAACTTAGCCTGTTCCAACTAGACGACCCCGTGCTAGCCTCCATTCGCGACGAAATTAAAAACGTAGATATCAACAACTTAACGCCCATCGAGGCCCTAAATAAGCTCAACGAAATAAAGAAAATCATCACCGGAAAATCGTAACAATCGACGAACTAATTATACAATGACAAAAAAAACCGTATTTTTAACTGGCGCTACCGGAAATATGGGTGGCGCAGGTTTAGCAGAATTGCTAAAAAAAACAGACCTATACAACATTCGCTTGTTGGTACGTCCTAGCAAAGTAAACAAGAAAAAACTAGCGTATTTACAAGGAAACCCCAACGTAACCATTATTTGGGGCGACCTTACCAATTACGACCACATGCTAGAGGGCGTTACAGGCTCTGATATTGTACTGCACGTAGGCGGCATGGTATCGCCCAGTGCCGATTATTTTCCTAAACGTACCTTGCACACCAACATTACTGCGGCCAAAAACCTAGTAAAAGCCGTACTAGCCCAACCCAATGCCGATAACATTAAAGTGGTGTACATTGGCACCGTAGCCCAAACGTCCGACCGCAACGAGCCCATCCATTGGGGACGTACTGGCGACCCCATTTGCATCAGCGTGTACGACCACTATGCCATGAGCAAAACCGAAGCCGAAAAAATCATCGTAGAATCGGGCATTAAAAACTGGGTAAGTTTGCGTCAAACCGGTATTCTGTATGCCGATATTTTAAAGAACTTTGACCCCATTATGTTCCACGTTCCCTTGCGTGGTGTGCTAGAATGGGCAACCGTAGAAGACAGTGGCCGCATCCTAGCCAATGTATGTAGCGACGATGTGCCTGCCGAATTCTGGAACAATTTTTACAACATTGGTAGTGGCAAAGAATACCGCCTATCTAACTACGAGTTTGAATGCTATTTATTAGATACCATCTCGTGCCCACGTCCCGAAAAAATCTTTAATACTAACTGGTTTGTGTTGCGTAACTTTCACGGTCAATGGTATTTAGACTCAGATAAACTAGAAGAATACCTACATTTCCGTGCTAATATACCTGTAGCCGAATACTTTAAAAAGCATTTGGGCAAGCATGTGCCTTGGTACTACCACCTAGCCGCTATTTGTCCTCCTATCTTTATTAAATGGGCGATGTATTTTATGGCTAACAAAAAGAAATGGGGTACACAATGGTGGATTAAAAACAACGAAAAAGAGCGCATCGCTGCCTATTATGGTTCAAAAGAAGCATGGGAAAACATCCCATCGTGGAAAGAATTTGACCTTTCGCACCCATCCGAAACCGATATTGTACACATCGATCACGGTTACGACGAAAGCAAACCCCGTACCGAATGGACCATCGAAGACATGCAACAGGCAGCAGCATTCCGTGGGGGCAAATGCCTATCTAAAACCATGGTAAAAGGCGATTATTCAACTCCATTAGAGTGGGAATGTGCCGAAGGTCACCGCTTTACCATGTCGCCCGTATTGGCCTTGCAAGGCGGTCACTGGTGCCCCGAATGCCAACCCATGCCCTGGCGCTACAACCAAATTGCTGCCAAAAACCCCTTCTTTGCGCAAATCTGGCATCCGCTTCACGGCAAAGACGAAACCGACGTGTATACAGAAGATATCTTCAAGGGTTGGGACTAGAGTTAAAAGTTGAGAGTTGAGAAAGGAGAAATTATAATTACCTTCGACCTTCGACCTACGACTTTCGACAAAATAATTAAGGCTCCCCACAGGGAGCCTTAATTATTTTTATAGGGAGCCTTTAATTATTTCTTAAAACAATCAATGCGTTTCATAACGGTAAACACCACCCAGTCGGGTAAATGTTTAATAAGGGGAACAAACAAGTGGTTTAAGAAACCTGGCATAGCTTGTTTTTTCTTTTTAAACATCTTTTTAAGCGCTTTTTTAACCAACTTTTCGGGAGGCATAGAAACGCTCAATGCCACCGCCAATTTACGCAAGTTTGGTGCCAAACCATACAAGCCCGTATCAATAGCACCTGGGCATATAGCGGTTACTCCAACGCCGTATTTCTTCATTTCGTACCACATAGAGCGGCTAAAGTTAAGAATGTAGGCTTTACTAGCGTTGTAGCACTGAATACCTGGCATGGCCATCCAAGCGCTCATCGAACTCATGTTTAGGATGTATCCTTTACCACGTTCGCGCATATCGCCACCAAATAGGCGGCATAGTTGGGTTACGGTTCTAATGTGCAAGTGTAGCATCAAATTAACCCTTGCTTCGCTGGTTTTAACCAAATCGTTAAAATAGAATACCCCAGCATTGTTAATAAGCACTTCAATTTCGTAGCCACCATCTTTGCAGAATTGGTACAATTCGTTAGCGGCATTTTCGGTCGATAAATCTTGGTATACGGCCACGGTTTTAACACCGTATTGGTCTTTGATCTGTTCGGCTACCTGGTGTATTTCTTTTTCTTGGTTACTTACTAATACCAAGTCGTATTTGTATTTTGCTGCCAATTGAGTGGCGTATTGTAGGCCAATTCCTTGGCTAGCTCCTGTTACTAATGCGTACATAATTAATCGTATTTTACTCAAAGCTTCGCTTTTCGTGAAGTTGCTCTCGCTCGGCATAATCAAGTAAACTTGCTTCTGCTCTCGCTTAATCGCAACTTTCTGCTTTTGCAATCTCTTTTTGAATCTTTTTGGGTAGGTTGTCTACGCAGTGGTGACACTTCATTTCTTTGGTGTACATACGGCCAATGCAGTAGTTGCTGTGTTTGCAACCATTGCGATAGGTGCTATCAGATTCCTTCATTTTGTTTACAAAGGCAGGGTCGTGTACCAAGGCGCGTGCCATTTGTACCATTTCAAAGCCACTATCAAGCACTTCGTCAATTTTTTCGCGGCTTACCAAACCACCTACGTAAATAATAGGCATTTTAAGTTCCGCGCGGAACTTTTTAGCATCTTCTAAAAAGTAAGCTTCTTTAAAAGGCACGGTCGGAATCATCCATCTGCCCACCAAGGCCAATGCCGCTTTAAGCCACCAGAATTTAAGCATATCCATGTAGTGTGCCAAGGTTTTTAGAGGCATAGCACCACGCATTACTGCCATAGGCGCCTTGCTTACAAAACCAGCACTTAATACTACAGCATGTACGCCAAATTTTTCAATTTCTTTGGCAACGGTAATGCAGTCGGGTAGTTGCATGCCGCTTTTAAAACCATCGTACATGTTGGTTTTTACCACCACGGCCATGTCGTCTTTGGCAGCAGCCATTACTTCGGCCAATACTTCGCGCATAAAACGCATGCGGTTATCTAGCGAACCACCGTATTCGTCACGGCGTTTGTTGGTATAAGGCGATAAAAATTGCGAAATAAGGTAACCGTGTCCTGCGTGAATCTCTACGCAGTCAAAACCAGCTTCGCGGCACATGTTTACGGCTTTACCAAAGTCTTTAACCAAGGCCTTAATTTCGGCTACCTTTAATCCACGAACCAAGGTAGGCGAGTACAAGTTAAAACCGCTAGATGCGCCTACAGGCATGCAACCGCAGGTATAAAAGTGGGTCATGTTGCCACAGTGTCCCAATTGAATACTAGCTTTAGCCCCTTCGGCATGAATCGCGTCGGTAAGTTTCTTTAAATCGGGAATAATTTCTTCGCGCATCCACAATTGGCCATCAAACGATACGCCACTGCGGTTTACGGCACAATAGGCAATGGTAGTCATACCAATGCCACCTTTAGCCACGCTAGTATGGTAATCAAACAAATCTTGCGATGGTTTGTTGCCATAGCACATGTTTTCGAAAGCCGCCGAACGAATGGTGCGGTTTCTTAAGGTAATGGGCCCTAGTTGATAGGGAGTAAATAGCTTGCTCATTTTATAAATGGTGATGCGGTGATTCGGTGATTCGGTGATTCGGAAGTTATCAACTCACCGACTCACCGAATAACCAAATCGCCGATTAGTATATAAATGGAATAACTCTTTTTAGTTTCTTTTTGTCGAATTCGTCGGCAAATTCTACGCTGTATTTTTTGTAAATAGCGTGGGCACGTGGCACTAGGTTAGCGCAGGTCCACCACAAGAAAATAGTACCTGCGTACGACCATGTTAGCACAGCAAAACCAGTCCATTCCAAAATTTCGCCAAAATAGTTGGCAGAGGTAACGTATTTATACATGCCTTTTTTAGGCAAGTAGTGCTTGGTATCGCCAGGTTTGCGCAAATGGCGAATTACGTAATCGGAATGCAAATTGATAATAAAACCAATTACAAAAATGCAAGCACCAATAATAAACTGTGGCGTGGTTAGCCAAGCAGGGGTGTACATATCGGCAGGCGATAGGTAAAAAATCCAATAACCCTGAATGGTACCGTTCATTAGGTTAAAAATAAAGCCCATCATCATAATGGTAATAGGCATTTTGCTTTTACCCTTTAACAAGAAGGGGAAAATAAACGAACGCTGAAAGTAGTGTGCCTGAAATATCAAGAACATAACCAAGGGAGCAATTTCTAGGGTTCTGTCGCTCATGGCCCAAAGGTAA
Organism: Paludibacteraceae bacterium; assembly: GCA_017387515.1. Classification (GTDB taxonomy): domain Bacteria; phylum Bacteroidota; class Bacteroidia; order Bacteroidales; family Paludibacteraceae; genus Enterocola. Next base: position 17,727 of record JAFOFC010000035.1, on the reverse strand, counting down.
AGCATAACAAAGAAAACGGGGCATTCCATAATTACCCATGCCACTTTGTTGTTAATGGCGGGCCCCCACTTGTCGCTAATCATTTTGCCGTAGCCAGCCTCTACAAAGTAAAGCGCTACAAATACCACAAGGCCTGTAATGGCCATAATAAGTAGTAAAAAGTTGAATTGTTCTAAGCTCATATGTATTGTTTAGTCGTTTATTCGTTTAGTCGTTTAATCGCATTATCGACTCACCAAATCACCAAATCACCGATTCACCGATTCACCGATTCATCAAAGGGCGCAGCCCTTTTAGTACTCCCAGCACACATTGTCCACCCAAAGGGTGTTGCCAACGGTACCAATAAAGGCACCTTGGTTACCAGCAGTTATCATCATAATAACGTGGGTAGGGGTGTCGTCTGCAGAACCCCATCCTTCTTCAATAACGGGAACAATCTTACCCTTGCTGTTCATGGCGCGATAGGGCCCGTTTAGGTGCATAAAATCTTTGTAATAGCCGGTTTTGGTAATGTCGCCGTAGTGAATTTCTACACGATGGCCATTTTGCCATTCGGGTACGTCGTGGTCTAGCTGTTCGCGCGCTGTACCAATGCGTAGGGCGTGAATGTTGCCATCTTCGTCCTCCCAACGTTTTTGCAAATACACAAAAAATTCGGCTTTATCTTGTACCCCGTCAATGCGTTTAGAACCAACGCCAGGGAACTTCATTACGTAGTTATTTTTAGATATAATACACTTGTAGTCAAGTACTAAAGCTTTAGGCTTGCGGGTAAAAGGCATACCGAAATTTAGGTTTTTGTAGGGGTCGCCTGTGCCTGTAATGGGTTCTAGTGTTTGGCCTAAAAACATACTGCCCGATACCAATACCGATATATCGATAAACCCAAAAACGGTTACCTCTTCCATTTTGGTGTCCAATCTGGCGCAACGTCCATTGCCTCTTGTTTCGGGTTGAACGGTGTTGCTACCCTTATGAATACCTGCTACTTTAGCGTAGGCATTCGACATGGTCCAAGGGGTATTTGCTTTGTAGTCGTAGGGTTTGTTGCCTTTTATATAGGCTTCAGGACCAACAACATACAGCAATTTTGTTTTTCCACCAATAATATACGACTCCTCAATCTCGCGGGTAGTCCAACTCTCAAAATCGCCAAACTGAATGGGCTCTAACGTTTGTGCAGCAGAAAAAAGTGCTGATACACAAAGAGTTAGGATAAGTGTAAGTTTTTTCATTTCTTTGTACAAAAAATCGGTGCAAAGTTAATAAAAAATGTCGAAAGTCAAAAACTCTCCTTTATTCCCTTCGGTCATCAACACGTCTCAACTCTCCACTCTCCACTCTTATTAGTGCGCTTCTAGCCAGTTTTGCCCTACGCCGCAATCGGCAATAAGGGGCACTTGCAGCTGTATAGCCTGGCTCATTTCGCGGCAAACAATCTCTTTTACCTTATCCATCTCGTCGGGGTAAACGTTAAAATTCAGTTCGTCGTGTACCTGCAGTATCATCTGCGAGCGTAATTTTTCTTGCCTAAAAGCCTTATCGATGGCAATCATCGCCACCTTAATAATATCGGCGGCACTGCCCTGAATAGGGGCATTAATGGCATTGCGTTCGGCAAAACCACGCACAAAACTATTGCCCGATGTAATGTCGGGTAAGTAGCGTTTGCGCCCCCAAAGGGTTTCTACATAGCCCAACTCGCGCGCCTTGTTAATGCTCTCGTCCATGTAGGCTTTGATGCGCGGATAGGTAGCAAAATACCCGTCTATCAGTTCTTTAGCCTCGCTGCGGGGTATTTGCAAGCGCTCTGCCAGCCCAAATACCGATATACCATAAATAATACCAAAATTGGCCGTTTTTGCCTTGCGTCGCATATCCGATGTTACCTCGGTAAGCGGTACTTTGTAGATTTTGGCGGCCGTGGCAGCATGAATATCGCCGTCCATGTTAAACGCCTCAATCATAGCGGTATCGCCACTTAAATGGGCCATGATGCGCAATTCAACCTGCGAATAGTCGGCCGAAAAGAACAAACAACCATCGTCGGGAATAAAGCATTTGCGAATTTCTTTGCCCATGTCGTCGCGCACGGGTATGTTTTGCAAGTTGGGATTGCTAGAACTTAACCTACCCGTAGCCGTTACCGCTTGGTTGTAAGAGGTATGAATTTTGCCCGTTGCAGGGTTAACCAAAGCAGGAAGCGCCTCGATGTAGGTACTTAGCAGTTTCTTTATACCCCTGTAATCCAATATTTTACCCACTAGTGGATGCTTGCTGCGCAAGCTTTCCAACACTTCTTCTGATGTAACGTATTGGCCAGTTTTGGTTTTTTTGGCCTTTTCTACAATCTTAAGGCGATCAAACAGCACTTCGCCCACTTGTTTGGCGCTGCTTAGGTTAAATTCCATGCCAGCTAGTGCAAACGTCTCTTGCTCGATGCTTTCTAGTTGTTTGCGCATTACATTGGCCGATGCGCCAAGTGCTTGGCTATCAATGCGTACACCTGCTAATTCCATGCGTGCCAAGGTGCGCAGCAATGGCATTTCCAATTGGTAGAACAATTTTTCCATGCCTGCCTCTTTTAGCTCGGCCGATAATTTTTCTTTTAATTGCAGGGTAATATCGGCATCTTCGGCAGCATAATTGGTAAGCTGTTCTAGCGGAACTTCTGTTATAGCAAGGGCTTTTTTACCCTTACCGCCCACCAACTCTTCGTAGGTAATGGTTTGGTAGTTGAGGTAAATTTCTGCCAAATAATCCATGCCATGGCGCAATTCGGGTTGTAACAAGTAGTGCGCCAACATGGTATCAAACAATTCGCCTTTTACCTCAATGCCATAACGGCTTAGTACCATTAGGTCGTATTTGCAGTTTTGCCCAATTTTTTGGGTAGCCTCGTTCTCAAAGGCAGGGCGTAGCAGGTCTAATACGTATTGTACATTTTCTTGATTTACAGCAATAAAATACGCTTCGTGAGCCTTCCAGGCAAACGATAACCCTACTAAACTACAGCTAACCGCTTCTACACCCGTAGTTTCGGTGTCAAAACAAAAGGCAGGTTGCGCCTTTAACTCTTCTGCCCATGCAGGCAATTGCTCTAAGGTAATCAATTGGTAGTGATGTGCAGTGGTATGGATATCGCTTCGCTCCGCTGATTCGGTGATTTGTTTGTTTAGTCGTTGAGTCGTTGAGTCGTTTAGTTCGCTTCGCTCATGAAGTTGCTCACGCTCGGCATAATCAATGTAAACATTGCTTCTGCTCTCGCTTAATCGCAACTTTAGGCGATTCGCCGATTCGTCATTCTCCTTTCTCCTTTCTCCACTCTCCACTCTCCACTCATCCTCCAATCCCGCAAACAAATCCATCATGCCATCATCTTTGGAAATTCGGTGATTTGTTTGTTTAGTCGTTGAGTCGTTTAGTGGTTTAGTCGAATTATTAATTACTCGGGCTTCGCCCTCGTGAAGTTGCTCACGCTCGGATATTTCTCCTTTCTCCTTTATTCCCTTACGGTCATCAATACGTATCAACTCTCCTTTCTGATTGCGAAGCAAGCTTCTAAACTCCAACTCCGTAAACAACCCCCTTAACGCCTCAGCATTAGGTTCTTTTCGTTGTAATTCCTCTTGGTTTAGAACAATGGGCACATCGGTTTTGATGGTGGCCAAAAAGCGCGAAAACTTAATTTGCTCTACATTGCCCTCAATTTTGGTTTTTAGCGCACCCTTTAAGGCAGGAATGTTGGCCAGTATACCGTCTATCGATCCAAATTCTTGCAACAACTTAACGGCCGTTTTTTCGCCTACCCCAGGACATCCAGGAATATTATCGCTGCTATCGCCCATAAGACCCAATAAATCAATTACTTGGCTTTGGTTGGCTAACCCATACTTGTTTAGCACCTCGGGCACACCCATTACCTCGTACCCCCCATTGTGGCGGGGGCGATACATATAAATGTGCTCTTCTACCAATTGTCCGTAATCTTTATCGGGCGTAAGCATAAATACCTCAAACCCTTGACTAGCAGCTTGTTTGGCAAGGGTACCAATAACGTCGTCCGCCTCAAACCCCATTACCTCGTAAACAGGAATGTTGTAGGCATGTAGTAACGCTTTAATATAAGGTACGGCCAATTTAATATCTTCGGGCGTTTTTTCGCGTTGTGCCTTGTAGTCTTCAAACGCCTGGTGCCTAAAAGTAGGTCCAGCGGGGTCAAATGCCACAGCAATGTGCGTGGGTTGTTCGCGCTTTAAAACATCTTCTAGGGTGTTTACAAAGCCCAAAATGGCCGATGTGTTGAGTCCTTTCGAATTGATGCGAGGAGCCTTTATAAAGGCAAAATAAGCCCTGTAAATAAGGGCATACGCATCCAGTAAAAATAATTTTTTCATGAGGGTAAAGGTACAATTTTTTTACGATGCTTGCGTTAGTATAGTAAGATTTTTCTATTTTTGTACACGACTTATTCATTGACAAATCGATGAATCGTTAAATCGTTGAACCGCAAAAAGTACGACTAAACGACTAAACGAATAAACGAATCAACGTCCAAACAATGCCCTCAGAAAAAAATAAAAACAAAAAAAGCAAGGTAGCAGGTTATATGATAGAAAGATCCAACCTGGTTAAACTGGTAATTTTTACCGGTTTGTTCTCGTTGGTGTTTGTTAACCTATACAAACCTTTCTCGTCCGATAGGTGGATAGACATCTCGTCTACCCAGTATTTTTTGTACTCGTGCGTGATTGTTTTTATTGGCATTGCCGTTATTGCCGTTAGTAGGTATTTAATGAACCTATTTGTTAGGCGATTTTCGCTCAATAACATAGAATACGCCATTTGGGTAATACTAGAGTTGGTCATTTTGTCGGGCTTTTATACCTTGTATGTGCTTTGGATGCGGTCCGATTTACAGTTTTGGTCGTTAGAAGATGCCGTTATCGCCTTTCGCGACATTAACATCAACACCTTTTTGGTGGTATTCTTTCCATACCTTATATCGTGGCTTTATTTTGCGTACGACGATAAAAACAAGCGCATTCGCGAGTTAGAAAAGCGTGGGGTAGTGCGCAATGGCCCTTCTGTATTGCACTTTAACGACGATAAGGGCGGGCAACGTTTATCGGTGGCATTCGAGGCGGTAGTCTATTTAGAATCGGCCGATAATTACATAGAAATCAACTACTTATTGCAAGGCAAGATGGAAAAATTTATGCTGCGCAATTCTATGAAACGTACCGAACTAGAACTAACCGAAACCGCCATTCAACGCTGTCATCGTTCGTACATGGTTAATTTTGAGCACGTTACTTCTTTGCATAAGGATGGCGACGATTTCTTTGTAGAAATGGATGTGCCCGATACCAAACGCATACCCGTTTCTAAAACCTATGTACAAAAAGCGACCGAAGCATTTGCATACTTCGGCCGCCGTAAAGCTATTTCGTTACACGAGGTTACTTATAAAGATAACGTTTAATGCTGCGTTTAGGTGTTTTCTCAAACTCCTCTTTTACTATTTCTACCTCTGCTATTTGGCAGAAACGAGGCAATAACTTGTTAACGTGTAAACGCATTTGGTTCATTTCTTCGACTGCGTTTTTGCCTTCTTTTTCGATGGCAGCGGTATCGGGATAAACAAGGGCCACCAATTTATCGTTGCGGCAAACCAACACGCTTTCTAGTACGTAAGGTTGGTTGTTTACCTTGTCTTCAATTTCTTCTGGGTAAATATTTTGTCCCGATGGGCCTAAAATCATGCTCTTGTTTCTACCACGAATAAATACGTTGCCGTCTTTGTCGATGATACCCAAGTCGCCGGTACGCATCCAACCATCGGTAGTAAAGATAGCCGATGTAGCTTCGGGGTTTTTGTAGTAACCCAACAAAACGTGGTCGCCTTTTACCAGAATTTCGCCTACTTGTTTTTGTGGATCAAGCGAGTCGATGGTAATTTGCATACGGTCTACGGGTTGGCCGCAAGAGCGTAGTTTAAATTTATCCCAAGGAGTGTAAGACAACAAGGGGCCGCATTCGGTCATGCCGTAACCCACGCAATATGGGAATTTAATTTCTTTCAGGCATTTTTCTACTTCGCGGTTAAGCGCAGCACCACCAATAATAAGGTATTTTAGTTGACCACCAAAAGCAGCCATCAATTGTTGGTGTACTTTTTTGCGAATAATGGTATTGATGCCAGGAATGTGCCACAATACGCGTACCAATGGTTTTTTAATAGCAGGGAAAATTTTGCCTTTAAAGATCTTTTCCACTACCAAAGGTACGGTAAGAATCATGTAAGGATGTACTTCAGAGAAAGCTTTCATCAAAATTTGTGGCGATGGAGCCTTGCCCAAGAAGTTAACGTGGCAACCGCCTGCCAATTGATACAAGAATTCAAAAGTTAAACCAAACATGTGAGCCAAAGGCAACATCGATACCATGCTCCAGCCGGCTTGGTTAGGAATTCTATCCTGACCAAATTCTACGTTGCTGCTAAGGCTTCTATAGCTTAATACCACCCCTTTAGGGTCGCCCGTACTGCCCGATGTATAGTTAATTACAGCAGGGTCGTCCATGTTATCGGTAGGGTAGTTAACATCGTTTGCTGTGAATCCTTTAGGATAAGCCGTTTGAAACAAGGTAGCCCAGTTTTTAAATGCATTTTCAGAAGCCGCATTTTTAGCGTAGTATAGTTCAGAACCATCTTGGCAAATAATGGCTTCTACTTGTTCCATGGCTTTTTTGTCAAGTCCTTTAAATACTTGGTCGCCTACAAGAAACAATTTGGCATCCGAGTGTTTTACCAAGTAGTGGATGCTTTCTGCATGGAAAGCGTCAAGGATAGATACTGCTACAGCGCCATAACTAATGGTAGATAAAAAGCAAGTAGCCCAGTAAGTACTGTTACGGCCGCAAAGGGCAATTTTGTCGCCTTTTTGTAGGCCCAATTCTTTAAATAAAACGTGCCAGCGAGCAATTTGTTCTGCCAATTGACCGTAAGAGTCGGTTTTTTTCTCAATGTAGTCAGAGATAGCAGGCTCGTTCCAATCGCGTTTGATGGTGGCCTGTAAGTAGTCAAATAAGTGTTTTGCCATAATTTATTTGTTGATTGTTGCTTGTTGCTTGTTGCTTGTCATTTGTCATTTGTACTACTAGTGACTAGCGACAAGCGACTATTGACGGTTATGCAAAGTTACTACAAGTAGCACGCTTGGGGGCCTAATTTTATTTATAAGGTACTAAGACCCTTAAAATAACATCGTGTAGGGGTAAAAAAGGGTATTTAGGGGTAAAAAACAGAAAAATAGGGGCGAAAAAAGGATGGGCGAGTGGTAAAATACCTATAAATCCAAAAAAAATAATGTATCTTTACCCATTCAATAAGCATTCATTTAAATACAGTAATACTATGGCAACAACATTTAAGTACGAACCCATGTTCCAAGTGGGCGAAGACAACACCCAGTACTACTTACTTACCAAAGATTACGTGTCGGTAAGCGAGTTTGAAGGTAAACCCATTTTAAAAATTGCGCCAGAAGGTTTAACCGCTATGGCGAACGCCGCTTTCCGCGATGTATCTTTTATGCTTCGTCGCTCTCATAACGAGCAAGTAGCCAAGATTCTATCAGACCCCGAAGCATCAGAAAACGATAAATACGTGGCACTTACCTTTTTGCGCAATGCTGAGGTATCTGTAAAAGGTAAACTACCTTTGTGCCAAGATACAGGTACTGCCATTATTCACGGCGAAAAAGGCCAACAAGTGTTTACCGAGGGCGAAGACGAAGAAGCCCTATCGTTAGGCGTATTTAAAACCTATACCGAAGAAAACCTTCGTTATTCGCAAAATGCCCCTCTTGATATGTACAACGAGGTTAACACCAAATGTAACCTACCTGCTCAAATTGACCTACACGCAACTACCGGTATGGAATACCACTTTCTATGTGTAACCAAAGGCGGTGGTTCTGCCAACAAAACCTATCTATATCAAGAAACCAAAGCCCTTTTAAATCCTGCAACCCTAGTTCCTTTCCTAGTAGAAAAAATGAAAACCCTAGGAACAGCCGCTTGTCCTCCTTACCACATTGCCTTTGTAATTGGTGGCACATCGGCCGAAAAGAACCTTCTTACCGTTAAATTAGCTTCTACACACTATTACGATACCTTACCTACCACCGGTAGCGAAGGAGGCCGTGCTTTCCGCGATATCGAGCTAGAAAAACAAGTACTAGCCGAAGCACACAAAATTGGCTTAGGCGCACAATTTGGTGGCAAATACCTAGCACACGACGTACGCATCATTCGTCTTCCACGCCACGGTGCTTCTTGCCCTGTAGGCATGGGCGTCTCTTGCTCTGCCGACCGCAACATTAAATGTAAAATCAACAAAGACGGTATCTGGATTGAAAAACTAGACGATAAACCCTACGAACTAATCCCCGAAGAGCTACGAAACGCAGGCGAAGGCGATGCCGTTCGCATCGACCTAAACCAACCTATGGATCAAATCCTTGCAGAACTAGATAAATACCCCGTAGCCACTCGTTTATCGCTTAACGGTACCATCATTGTAGGTCGCGACATCGCGCACGCAAAACTAAAAGAACGCCTAGATAACGGCGAAGATCTTCCTCAATACATCAAAGATCACCCCATCTATTACGCAGGTCCTGCCAAAACTCCTGCCGGCATGGCATGTGGCTCTATGGGCCCCACCACCGCAGGCCGTATGGACTCTTACGTAGGCCTATTCCAATCTAACGGTGGTAGCAAAATTATGCTTGCTAAAGGCAACCGTAGCCAACAAGTTACCGACGCCTGCAAGCAATACGGTGGTTTCTACCTAGGCTCTATTGGTGGTCCTGCAGCTATCCTTGCTCAAAACAACATCAAAAGCATCGAATGCGTAGAATACCCCGAATTAGGCATGGAAGCTATCTGGAAAATTGAGGTAGAGGATTTCCCAGCGTTTATTTTGGTGGATAATAAGGGTAACGACTTCTTTAAAACGCTTTAAAAGGGTGCTTTTGGCGTCATTGCTCACACTCGCAATCCTCATTTACGTTTAGTAAACTCCGGTTGTTCGTGTTTCGCATTCCTAAAAATCCCTCCTTTTAAATTCGTTTTAACCTAAAAATCGGTCCCTGAGCTTGTCGAAGGGCCCGATTTTTTTTGCGCAAGCCTTGAAATATCCGCATTCTATTCACTAACAAAAAAAGGCCGCCCATAAAGAGCGGCCTTTCCCCCATCATCATCCTCTGAACGAGAGATTAATCTACGTTCAAAGTAACTCGTTTAAAATCTACTGCAGTTAGGTTAGCAGATTGTTGTTTCAAGTAATCTTTTACGCTAACTTTAGCGTCTTTGATGAATGCTTGTTCCAACAAAGTAGATTCGCTATAGAATTTGTTCAAGCGGCCTTGAGCAATCTTATCTAGCATAGCTTCAGGTTTGCCCTCTTGGCGAGCTTTCTCACGACCAATTTCTAATTCTTGTTCAATAATGTTAGCAGGAACACTTTCGCGGTTAACAGCGATAGGGTTCATTGCTGCTACTTGCATAGCGATTTCGCGTGCAATTTGGTTTTCTAATGCTTCGTTAAAGGTTACGATGGTAGCCAATTTGTTACCAGGGTGAATGTATGCTACGGTAGCAGCACCTTTAACAAATTCGTAGAAACCTAATTCCATTTTTTCGCCGGTAATACCGCTGCGGTCGGTAATTAGGTCTGCAATGCTACGACCATCAAGTTCAGCAGCCAAAAGGGCTTCTTTGCTTTCAATTTCGTTAGCCATTGCAAAGTCCAAAATGCTTTGGGTAAGTGCAATAAAGTCTGCGTTTTGAGCTACAAAGTCAGTTTCGCATTGCAATGCAACAACAGCGGCAAAGCCGTCTTTTTGTGCAGCCAATACGCAACCTTCGGCAGCTTGGCGGTCGCTACGTTTAGCAGCGATAGCTTGACCTTTTTTGCGAATAATTTCAATTGCTTTATCAAAATTGCCTTCAGCTTCGGTTAAAGCGTTTTTGCAATCCATCATTCCAGCTCCGGTCATTGTGCGAAGCTTGGAAATATCTGCCATAGTTACTGCCATAGTCTTATGCTTCTTCTTTTTCTGCTTCAGATAAATATTTTTCTGCTACGTTGGCGTTGATAGCAACTGCGTCGCTACGTTTGATGCGAGCGCGAGTTGTTTTAGCTGCTTTTTTGTCAGCTTCTTTGGTTTCGCCTTCGTTTTCTTTTTCCAACTTGCGTTGGTTCAAACCTTCTTGAATTGCGCCGCAAACGGTGCTCAAGATGATGTCGATCGATTTAGAAGCGTCGTCGTTACCAGGGATAACGAAATCGATGTTTTTAGGATCTGAGTTGGTATCAACGATAGCAAACACAGGAATACCCAAACGGTTAGCTTCTTTAACTGCAATGTGTTCTTTCATTACGTCTACTACAAACAAAGCAGCTGGCAAACGGGTAAGGTCTGCAATGCTACCCAAGTTTTTTTGTAGTTTTTCGCGTTGACGAGAAATTTGCAATTTTTCGCGTTTCGACAAGTTTTCAAAAGTACCATCGTTAGCCATTTTATCAATGCTAGCCATTTTTTTGATGGCTTTGCGGATGGTAGGGAAGTTAGTTAGCATACCGCCAGCCCAACGTTCTGTTACATAAGGCATGTTTACAGAGGTAGCTTTTTCGGCAATAATTTCTTTAGCTTGTTTTTTGGTAGCAACAAACAAGATTTTTTTGCCTTGTTTAGCTAGTGCGCCAAGAGCGTCAGCAGCTTCGTCTAACTTAATTACAGTTTTGTTAAGGTCAATGATGTGGATACCATTGTGCTCCATAAAGATGTAAGGAGCCATTGCAGGGTTCCATTTGCGAGTCATGTGTCCAAAGTGAACACCTGCATCTAATAATTCTTGAAAATTAGTTCTTGCCATAATAATAAATTGTTTACATTCTTTTGTTAACCAACCTAGCGGTAGTCTTTTTTAGTCGCAACGCTGTGCATTGCTCCGTTTAGTCGTTTATTCAATGCTTCGCATTTCATGAAGTTGCTCTCGCTCGGCATAATCAATGTGAACATTGCTTCTGCTCTCGCTTAATCGCAACTTTAATCGTTAAATAATTAGCATTAAACAGTAAACGTATAGTGAATCCGATAGGTTTAGATACTAAACAGCTTCCAATAAATAGACAAACAGCCGATTAACGTTTGCTGAATTGGAATCTTTTGCGTGCTTTTGGACGACCTGGTTTTTTGCGTTCTACTTCGCGTGGGTCGCGGGTCATAAAGCCTTCTGCTTTCAAAGCAGGTTTATCTTCTGGGTTGATTTTAACCAAAGCACGAGCAATAGCTAAACGCAATGCTTCTGCTTGTCCTTTGTAACCACCACCGCACAAAGTAACTTTGATGTCGTATTTTTCTTCAGCACCTAGTTTCAACAAAGGTTGTTTAACGATGTATTGAAGAATACCAGTGGGGAAATAAACCGCCAAATCTCTTTTGTTAATGGTAATAGTACCCTTTCCTGGGGTTACATAAACGCGAGCAATAGCTGCTTTTCTTCTACCAATTGCATTTGTTACTTCCATATCCATTATTTAAGAGCGTTGATATCAATGTTTTTAGGATTTTGAGCAGCTTTGTTGTGTTCTGCGCCGTCAAATACGTAAATGTTTTTCAAAATTTGTGCACCAAGACGGTTTTTAGGCAACATACCTTTTAGCACTTTTTTGAACAAACGTTCAGAACCTTTAGCTTGCAAACGTGCAGGAGTCATAACACGTTGACCACCAGGATAACCGGTGTAGCTCAAATATTCGCGAGCAGTCCATTTGTCGCCCGTCATTTTAATTTTGTCTGCATTGATAATGATTACATTGTCGCCGCAATCTACGTGAGGAGTAAAGTTTGGTTTGTACTTTCCTCTTGCCAATTTTGCTACTTTTGAGCAAAAACGACCCAAAATTTGGTCTGTTGCGTCAACAACAACCCATTCTTTGGTTACAGTTGCCTTGTTGGCAGAAATGGTTTTAAAACTTAAAGTATCCACAATTAATTTGTTTTATTCGTTTAACTTTTGTGTTGGTAATAACTTTGTCTAAAGGCTAAAAAAGACGTTGAATAGTCATTATCAATCACTTACACTAAATAGAATAATAATCGGACTGCAAAGATACAATAAATAAATGAGAAATGAGAAATGAGAAAGGAGAAATTTTTATTTTTTGTTGAATCCATCCATTATTCTGCTTCAAACCAATCCCCATTCGCTTTGATAAGGTCGATTAGGCGGTCTACGGCTTCATCTTCTGGGATATTCTTTTCGATGCAGGTTTGGCCTTTGTAAAGGCTAATTTTGCCACGGCCAGCCCCTACGTAGCCATAATCGGCATCGGCCATTTCGCCTGGACCATTTACAATGCAGCCCATAATGCCTATCTTTAAGGTATTAAGGTGCGATGTTTTGGCTTTGATACGGGCAATGGCGGTTTGAATATCAAACAGCGTACGGCCACACGATGGGCAAGAAATGTATTCGGTTTTGCTCATACGGGCGCGGGCGGCTTGCAAAATGCTGTAACCCAATGCCTCTACATCGGCAGCAGGCAAGTGGGGGGCATCGATGCAAATGCCATCGGCCAGGCCATCAATAAAGAAGTTGCCCAACTGGGCAGCGGCTGTTAGTTGTAGTTCTTGCAGCGATATATCGGTGTATTTTTTGTACACAATAACGGGGCTGTTATTGCCCTCTTGGTGCATTTGGCCAAATAGGTACCTGCCTTGCTCTAGCGGATTATCGTGGTCTAATACCATCAGGGTAACGCCCTGTGGCACGGGCATGCTGGCGTTCCATACTACGGGCAGTGCGCCACCGCCTATTTCGCCCACCGCTGTGCTTTGGCGACGGGTGTAGGTTTCGCCGTTGAACCATGCGAGTTCAGATTCGGTCCCTGAGCTTGTCGAAGGGCCCTGTTTTGGATTATGCCAAGGCATCGCTTTCTCTGCTAGGGCCACCAAGGCTTTAGCTACAGGAATTTCTTTAGCAGGGTCTTCGCTAAGCGATACACGAATGGTGTCGCCTATACCTTCTAATAATAAGGTGCCAATGCCTACGGCGCTTTTAATGCGGCCATCCTCGCCCTCGCCAGCCTCGGTAACGCCCAAGTGGATGGGAAAATTAAGTCCTTCGGCATCCATACGACGCACCATTTGGCGCACGGTATGTATCATCACACGGGTGTTCGATGCTTTTACCGAAATTACCACGTTGTTAAAGTCTTGTTCTTGGCAAATGCGCAAAAATTCTAGGCAGCTTTCGGTCATGCCCTCGGGGGTGTCGCCGTATTTGTCCATCATGCGTGCGCCTAGCGATCCGTGGTTTACCCCAATGCGAATGGCGGTACCATGTTGTTTGCACAAGGCCAAAAATGGAATAAATTTGGCACGAATCTCATCGTATGTAGCCGCGTAGTTACCTGGGTTGATGCGCACCTTTTCTATGTGCAAAGCGGCCTCGTTGGCGGCGTTGGGATTAAAATGCACATCGGCCACCAGTGGGGTAGTATATCCCTTGGCAAGCAATCCTGCCTTAATGTTGGCCATGTTGGCGGCCTCTTTTACCCCTTGCGTGGTAAGGCGTACTATTTCGCCCCCTGCCTCAATTACCTCTATGGCTTGCGCTACGCAGGCTTCGGTATCGGTGGTAAAGGTGTTTAGCATTGATTGCACGCGAATGGGGTTGTTTCCGCCCATTTGCACGTTGCCAATTTGTACGGTTTTGGTAAGTCTTTTGTTCATTGTATAGTTGCAGTTGTTGAATCGTTAAATCGTTAAATCGTTGAATCGTTTAGGCGTTTAGTCGTTGAAAGTTGCGAGTAAGCGAGAGCAGAAGCAATGCGGTCACTGAGCTTGTCGAATCTTTGGCTGCGGCTCGGCATAGTTCAAACAAGTTTGACTCTGCGCTCGGCTCGCACTGAAATTCCTAATTCCTAATTATTCAATGCTGCGCATTTCATGATTTTTCTCGTGACTCGGCATAGTCAAGTAAACTTGCCTCTGCTCTCACTACTCGAAAAATTCCTAACTCCTAACTCCTAACTCCTAACTCCTAACTCCTAACTACAGCTCCTCTACCAGCGTGGTTAGCTTCATAGAGTTAGAACCTTTGATGAGCAGGGTTTTGCCCGATAACGGATTTTCGGCTAGCCATTGTTTAAAAGCAGGGGTCGATGCAAAGCGCGTGCCTACGCCCTGCGTTTTACCAAAGTTTTCGCCCAGTAGGTACGCCTCGGTAATGCCCAATTGCTCTACTTGTTGCACTACTTTTTGGTGTTCGGCAGCACTATCATCGCCCAATTCAAACATATCGCCCAAAATAACGGCCTTGTTGGCTGTTTCTATCAGGGCAAAGTTGCGCAGTGCCGCCTCCATGCTGGTGGGGTTGGCATTGTACGCGTCTATAATTAAGGTATTGCGTGCTGTTTTGGTTAGTTGCGAACGGTTGTTTTGGGGCGTGTATTGGCTCAATGCCTCGGCAATTAGGTGGGCAGGTACCCCAAAATAATGCCCTACGCAAGCGGCCGATAGCATGTTGCTTACGTTGTAACTGCCTATTAATTGGCTGTTTACGGTATAATTTTGGCCATCGATGTTAAGGCTGATGTTTACAAAGGGCGTGCAGCTTATCACCTTGCCGTTAACGGGCAGGGTAGCATCGCTACCGTATTCCTCACTCCTAACTCCTAACTCCGCACTCCTAACTTTAACCTTCTCCCACATTTTGGTAAGGTAAGGGCTATCGGCATCGATAAAGACGGTTTTGCCGCGGCTTTTTAGGTTGCCGTATAGTTCGGCCTTGGTTTTCTTTACCCCCTCAAAACTGCCAAACCCAGCCAAGTGCGCTTTGCCTACGTTGGTAATAAGGCCTGCATCGGGCATTACTATATTGGCCAAAAAGGCAATTTCGCCAGGGTGGTTGGCACCCATTTCTATTACGGCCATGTTGTGCTGTTTGGTAAGGCGCAATAGGGTAAGGGGCACGCCAATGTGGTTGTTAAAATTGCCCAAGGTGTATAGTACGTTGTATTTTTTAGCCAATACGGCCGATACTAATTCTTTGGTAGTGGTTTTGCCGTTGGTACCCGTAATGCCCACAATGGGGGTGCCCAGTACCTGGCGGTGATGCGCGGCTAGTTGTTGCAGGGCAGCAAGGGTATCTTCTACGTAGATGTAGGGTGATTGTCCTATTTGTTTAGTCGTTGAGTCGTTGAGTCGTTTAGCCGATTCGGTTTCCGGTCCCTGAGCTTGTCGAAGGGTCGATTCGCCGATTAGTCGATTCACCGATTCGTCAGTAATTAACAGGTCTTTGCGCGAGGTAAGCACGTACTTGGCGCCTAACTCTACCGCTTTTTCGGCAAAGGCATTGCCATCAAAGTTTTCGCCCTTTAGGCATACAAATAAATTGCCTGCTTGGCAGGCACGGCTATCGGTGCAAACGCCGTTGCACGCCAAAAATGCATTGTATAAGGTAGTAATCATTTTATAACTTTGCGTTGTACCACGCAAAGTTATAAAATAAATGAGAATTCAAAAAGTTTTACAACACCAACGGCTGCAATCTCATTAGGAATTACAGCCGTTGATATGGTTTGGTCATCTTATGATAGTGGTGTTACTACTATTAGTTAAAAGATTTTACCTTGCCATAAGGCAGATAGAAAATCGTTTACATAATAAATTTCAATGCCTTCTATTTTTCTAGATATCTTATCGAGCGATACGATTATAGGCCTTGCAGTTGCATAATCGGATACAAACGATTTAAGACCTTTAAGGTGTTTATTTTGAATATTATCGGTCGATTTAATCTCGATGGCTACCTTAGCATCGCCAATAACCGCATCAACTTCTACGCCTGTTTGTGTGCGCCAGTAAGATAGCTTTTCTGTTTTATGGTTGTATCCAATATACGCTACTAACTCTTGTATAATAAAGTGTTCAAAGGCATGTCCATATTCTATAGTTCCCTGCGCCAACGAGGTTCTATTTAGTAAATAGTGGGGTAATGCCACGTCAAAAAAGTAGAATTTTGGTGCATGTACTAACCTGCGTTTTATCACCTTGCTATACGCAGGAATTCTATAACCAATTAAAGTATCCTCTAGTATATCAAAATAAGCTCTAATGGTGTGCGTTTTTATGCCACAGTCTGTAGCTATATTACTATAATTTATCATTTCGCCATTAGATAAAGCGGCAACCTCTAAAAAACGCTGAAAACTGCCAAGTTGCCGTACTATCGACTCCTGAAGAATTTCTTCTTTTAAATAAACATCAATATATGCAGTTAGTAGGCGCCTAGGATTATTGGCAAAGTAATGCGAAGGTATTAGTCCGTGTAGCAAAGCCTTATTTAGATCAAAATCTGGTATTTCGGCACTTACCAAAGGAAAAAAATAGCAAGGATAAGCGCGTCCACCTAGGGTATTGTACCCCTTGCGCTTTAATTTTCTTGCACTTGACCCACATAGTACAAATTTTATTCCCTTTTCTGAAATTAGCCTATGTACTTCATTTAATAATTCAGGAACTTCTGGAATCTCATCAATCACTACAACTGTATTAGCGTCTTTATCGTGTAGCATCTGGTACAAAAGGCTAGGGTTGCTTCTAAAACGCATTAGCAATTCAGTGTCTAGTAGGTCTATGTAAATAGCGTTTTCTAGTTGAGCACGCATAATAGTGCTTTTGCCCGTTTGGCGTGCGCCAAATAAAAAAATAGAACTATCTAGCTCGTTTTCTAGTTGTAAATACCTTTTAAGCATGTTTCTTGGATTTTAAAAACATTGCAAATCTAAATAAAATTTTCAAATTACAATGTAAATTGTAAAATAAATTTCAAATTGCAATAGTAAAATAGCAGCGTGCACTTGCATTCATTTTTGCAAATTCACCATACAACACCAACGGCTGTAATCCTAGTGTAGAATTACAGCCGTTGATTGTTATAGTAGTGCAGTGCGTGTCTGCACGGTTGTTTAGCTTATGCTACTTTTGCGCCTGCTTTTTTGCGATACACCGCTACGGCGCCGTAGGCAGTGATATTATTATAAAAATCCGTTATTCACTCTTGATTTGGAATAATAGATTTGGCCCAGCGATAATAATTAGTTCTGGTTTTCTATTCGCACTCATTTTTTTAGGTCTTTTAGTATAGGTCCCCAATACTTTTGCTTCTCTATGATATCTAGCCTCATTTCTTCCCAATAACGATCTGTAGCACGTTGGTTACGTTCTTTTGCCTCTTGCGCCACCTCAATCATTATAGCTTCAAGCATTTCATCTGTAGGCTCTTCGCCCGATAAGAAGCGATAGGATATTTGGATATCCTTCAAAAAAGAATTACCTTTGCAGAAACTTCTTGTAACCCTCCGACAAACTACCCCTTGCATATACAAAAAGAAAGGTTGTAACTTTTTGCAGAGTTACAACCTTTTTAGTTGGATTGAGTATCGTGTTTCCAGTTGTGTGGTAACAATTCCAGTAGCTCTTCGTAAGATGCCTTTTGCAGGTATGGCATCTTGGCGATGATAAAGTTTAGATAGTCGCGGGGATTTACATCATGTGCTTTGCAGGTTGCCAATAGCGAGCAAACCACACTCATATTCTCGGCGGCTTCATCGTTCCCACAAAATAAGTAATTTTTACGGCC
>JAFOFC010000004.1 GCA_017387515.1 Paludibacteraceae bacterium | reverse complement strand
GGGAAAGTATATGTACCTAATAGAATTTCTTTCACAAAAGACGGGCGAACCAATTACCAGGGATGGAATAGAAAGCTTTGAATGTACATTCGAAAACGAGCTGGTTCTGAAGGCAATAATTGCCGCCGGAAAGAGACTGACAAAACCGTGCTGCATCCGGATATTTACCGGTTGTAACCACATTTTAAGTACGACACATAACAGCTGGCATATAGAGTGGCAAAAGAACGGTTGGAAGAAGAAAAACGGGGAACCGATAAAAAATGCAGCATTGTGGGAAGAACTGGTAGCAGTCCTGGATAAGCATGCAGTGAGCTACACAAAGGATGATCATTCTTACAGGAATTGGATGCAGGAACAGATGAAAGGAGAGTAAATGGAAAATGAAAAATACATTGGGTGATTTAAATAATCATTTGTTTGCACAGTTAGAACGGTTGGGAGATGAGAGTCTGACCGCGGAAGAGTTGGAAACAGAACTAAAAAGGTCTGAAGCAATGGGGAAGATTGCAACGCAGATTATTAATAACGGAGAACTGGCATATAAGACAATGAAACATATGGATGAATATGGGTATGGAAAAGACAAAAATAGACCTGTACCGGGAAGGTTTCACCACGGCGTTCCGATTCGTGGTTGAACAAAATACCCGAACAGCAGAACATGTTGTACGCTTCGCGGTATTCTTTTACTATCCAGAAACCATACAATTTAGCCACGGCATAGGGGCTATATGGGTGGAAAGGGGTGTTTTCGTTTTGGGGCACCTCTTCTACCTTGCCATACAATTCGCTGGTAGAAGCTTGGTAAATACGGCAGGTTTCGGTTAGGCCGCATTGGCGAACTGCCTCTAACACGCGTAGCACACCTGTGGCATCTACATCGGCGGTAAATTCGGGCGCATCAAAACTTACTTGTACGTGGCTTTGAGCAGCTAGGTTGTAAATTTCGTCGGGACGAACTTTGCCAATGACTTGCAAAAGGCTCATAGAATCGCCCATATCGCCGTAGTGCAAATGGAAGTTTTTATGGCCTTCTAAATGCGCGATGCGTTCGCGGTAATCTACTGATGAGCGGCGGATAATGCCGTGTACATCGTAGCCTTTCTCTAACAAAAATTCGGCTAAATAAGAACCGTCTTGGCCCGTTACGCCAGTGATGAGTGCTTTTTTCATTTCTTTATGTTTAGTTGTTTAGGCGTTTAGGCGTTTAGGCGTTTAGGCAACAGTTTTATTCAACTAAACGACTAAACGAACATACGACTAAACGGAGCAATGCGTGCGTTGCGACTTGGTTATTTTCCTATACCCAAGTATGTAAATCCTAAATTAATTAATTCTTTTTTATCGTAAATATTGCGTCCGTCTATAACGAGCTGACGGTTCATTTCTTGTTTTATAAATGGCCAATTGGGAAGACGAAATTCTTGCCATTCGGTTACCAAGCAGATGGCATCGGCATCTTTAGCGGCATCGTAAGCGTCGTTTGCAAAGTACAAGTTATCGTTTTCTATAGCCAACCTTTTTACAATGGGGTCGTAAACGCGTACGCTTACTCCAGCTGGTAGTAACTTGTTTATCAACACCAAGGATGGTGCTTCGCGCATATCGTCGGTATTAGGTTTAAAAGCCAATCCCCAAATGGCAATGGTTTTGCCACGCAAATTGCCATTAAACTGCTTATAGAGTTTGTTATACAACACCTCTTTTTGGGCATTGTTGATGCTTTCTACAGCATCTAACAGCTGCATGGTGTAGCCATGCTCTTTAGCGGTGTGGATAAGGGCTTTTACGTCCTTTGGAAAGCAAGACCCTCCGTAACCACAGCCCGCGTACAAAAACTTATTGCCAATACGCACGTCGCTGCCTATGCCTTTTCGTACCATATCAATGTCTGCGCCTACTAGTTCGCATAGGTTGGCAATGTCGTTCATAAAACTAATGAGGGTAGCCAACATGCTATTGGCAGCGTATTTGGTCATTTCCGCACTAGGAATATCCATAAACAGCACCCTAAAGTTGTTCAGCAAAAAGGGGCGGTACAGCGTGGTCATTAGGTCTTTGGCCTTTTGGCTTTCTACGCCTATTACTACCCTATCGGGGCTCATAAAGTCTTTAATAGCAGCGCCTTCTTTTAGAAATTCGGGGTTGGAAGCCACATCAAATGGCACATCTACACCACGTTTGTCTAGCTCTGCTTGTATGGTTGCTTTTACTTTTTTTGCTGTACCTACTGGTACAGTACTTTTAGT
Organism: Paludibacteraceae bacterium; assembly: GCA_017387515.1. GTDB lineage: Bacteria > Bacteroidota > Bacteroidia > Bacteroidales > Paludibacteraceae > Enterocola. The sequence continues at coordinate 6,689 of JAFOFC010000004.1, read as the reverse complement.
AACAAGAACGGTATAATGATTGATATTTTCACCAATAGTTTTGGCTACTTCTAGTACGTATTTAAGGTCGGCACTACCATCTTCATCGGGTGGTGTACCTACCGCACAAAAGACCACCTCGGCTTCGTCTAAAACCTCTTTCAAATCTGTACTGAAGTGCAACCTACCAGCCAAAACATTTCTCTTAATCATTTCTGAGAGTCCTGGCTCGTAGATAGGTATTTCTCCAGCTTTAATTTGATTTATTTTTTCTATGTTATTATCTACACATGTAACATCGGTGCCTACCTCTGCAAAGCAAGTGCCAGAGACAAGACCTACGTAACCGGTGCCGATGATAACGATTTTCATAAATTTTTGTTTAGTTGTTGAGTCGTTTAGGCGTTTAGTCGTTTAGTCGTGTATTTTAGACTCAATTGTTCTTCTCAACGCACTTAACTTATTGGTTATTTTTTGTATCTCGTTCTTTAATGATTCAAATTCATTGATATCAGTAAATCCAAGATCGTACGATATAATTAGTTGACAATATGTTTCAATAGAAGATGCATAAGCTATTTCAATAAATCTTATTTGTTCTTTAAAACTTCTTCTAGAAACACCCTCTGCTATATTTGAAACTATTGATACTGCTGCTCGTTGTACCTGAGAAGCAATCCCATAGGTTTCAGATTTAGGAAATTTATTAGTTAACTCATAGATATGTTTCACATATTGACGTGAATCTTTCCATACCTCTAATTTTTCAAAAGAATAATTATAGTTCATAAGATAGAAATTAAGATTAATCAGGGAAATTTAAGTCGACTAAACGACTAAACGAATCGTCGACTAAACGTTTGTAAATTTTGCCAAGCAAAATTTACAAACGAGCATCTACCACTTCGCGAGGTACAAAGTTTTTGACGTCGAAGATTACGGCGCCGTTTTCTTTAAAGTGAGCAAAGTCAAAATCAAAGAATTCGCGGTGCGATACGGCAGCAATAACGGCTTGGTAATGTTTGCCTTTGTTTACTTTGGGCAATAGTTCAATACCAAATTCTTCTTTTACTTCTTCGGGGTCTGCCCATGGGTCGTAAACATCTACGTTTACACCAAAGTCTTTTAGTTCGTTGTAAATATCGATAACTTTAGAGTTACGCATATCGGGGCAATCTTCTTTAAAGGTAATACCCAGCAAAAGAATATTGGCGTTTTTAATTTTGTGGTCAGCTTGAATCATCAACTTCATGGTTTTTTGCGCAATAAAGTTGGCAATGCTGTTGTTAACACGGCGACCGCTCAAAATAACTTGGGGGTGATAGCCAAGGGCATTGGCTTTGTGTGCCAAATAGTAAGGGTCAACGCTAATGCAGTGGCCACCTACCAAACCTGGGCGGTATTTAAGGAAGTTCCACTTGCTACCAGCAGCTTCAATTACATCGTTGGTATCGATGCCTACACGGTCAAAAATAAGGGCCAACTCGTTCATAAACGAAATGTTGATGTCGCGTTGGGTATTTTCAATAACCTTGGCAGCTTCGGCTACCTTCATGTTAGGAGCACGGTGGGTGCCGTTTTTAAGGATGCTGTTGTAAAGGGCATCTACTACGTCGGCAATCTCTGGGGTTGAACCCGAGGTAATTTTCTTGATGGTAGTAAGGGTGTTTACCTTATCGCCTGGGTTGATGCGTTCGGGCGAGTAGCCGCAGAAAAAGTCCTCGTTAAATTTCAAGCCCGAGAATTTTTCCAACACGGGTACACAGTCTTCTTCGGTACAACCAGGATATACGGTACTTTCGTAAATAACAATGTCGCCTTTTTTAAGCACACCACCTAGCATAGCAGAAGCTTTTAATAGCGGAGTAAGGTCTGGGTTATTAAACTCGTCAATAGGCGTAGGGACGCTTACAATAAACACGTTAAAGTCTTTCAACTTTTCGGGGTAACAAGCAAAACTCAAACCAATACCGGTGTTGTTTTTATACAAATCGGTAGCTTCTTTCATGCCAGCTAGGTCGGCTTCTTTGGTGTGGTCTTCGCCACGTTCCAATTCGGCAATACGGGCGGCATTGATGTCAAACCCTAGGGTTCTGTACTTTTTTCCAAACTCAATGGCCAAAGGCAATCCTACGTAGCCTTGACCAATAACGGCGATCTTTTTTTCCATGACTAATCGGTGATACGGTGATGCGGTGAGTCGATTTCTACCGCAAAAGTTTATTATATTAAATTACTCTTCCAACTCCGCGTCATCAAAATAATACCCTTGTTGGTGTTGGCGAGTGGCATGGATGTAGCCGGCATAACCGTGTTGTTGGTAACCAGTAAACATACCGTAATTATTTTGATAGTACGACGAGTACTCCATTTTTTTCATATTGACGTTGTTGAACACAAACGATACGTTTTTAATGCCGCGTCCGGTCATTTGCTTGATGGTGCTCTTGAATAGGTTTTTGTTGGTTTTTTCGCAAGCAACGGTATACAAAATGTGGTCCATCAACGAGGCAATGGGATAAATATCGCCTACCAACCCTACGGGCGATGTATCGAACACAATGTAGGTATATTCTTGTTTTAAGCGTTCTATAAGGGCTTTCATTTTATCGGATGCCATCAACTCGGCAGGGTTAGGTGGAACGACCCCTACTGGCAAAATATCAAATTTATAATCGGGGTGTTGCACAATGGCATCTTCTAATGGAATTTGGTGGAGCAAGTAGTTTACCAAGCCGCGATTGGCAGGCGTAGATAAGGTAGCCATCACCGAAGGTTTACGCAAGTCTAAATCGACCAAAAGGGTCTTTTTGCCCGTCATGGCATAAACGGCTGCCATGTTTACCGAAATGTAGGTTTTACCATCGCCCGATTGGGTTGAACTAAGCATCAAACTAAAATTGGGTTGGTCGGCAGGTACGTACAACGATAGGTAGGTACGAATAATACGGAACGCTTCGGCAATAGACGATTTGGGGTATTTATCTACCACTACAGGGTGTTCTATGTGGGTGCGGCGAATCATCGAGATGATTTTATACGCACGGCCCGATAGTTTTTCTACTTCTGCCTCGGTACGGATAGAGGGATACAACAGCTCGCGCAACACAATAAAGGCAGCAGGTACCACCAAGGCAATTAGCAAGAAACTGCTGTAGCGTTTGCTTTTTTGGTTGCCGTTTATCAAACTGGCCACACGGGCTTTGTCTAGGATGATGTTATCGGGCGAGTTAGATGCTTTTTGAATTTGTGCATCGGCACGTTTTTGAATCAAGAAGGTATAGTAATCGTCGTTGATTTTAAAATCGCGCTGTATTTTAAGCAATTGTTGTTCTTTGTAAGGCAATTGGCGCATTTCTGCCATAACTTGTTCGGCACGTTGCTCAATGTCTTGTTTTTGAATATCTAGGGCCACTTGCATGTTTTTAAGCGACTCGTTCATTTGCACTTTTAGCGCTTCTAATTCGCGAATGTATTTGGCATACAAGGGGCTCTTTTCACCTACTTCTTTGCATTTTACTTGCAATTCGGTGTAGGTTTGTACCATGGTGGTTAGGTTGGCATCGGTTACCCCTAGGTTGGCAGGAGCAATAATGGCACCATCTTCTACGTTGCTTTTTAGGTAGTTTGTAAGATAACTTAGGTACGATTCTTTTAGGCGCAACTCGGTTTGTTTGGCATCAATTTGGGTGTATTGCGCCATAACGGCACTACCCCCAGCCGAGGCCACCACAAAGTTATCGGCCTTATAGGCTTTTAGGCGGTCTTCTGAAATGCGTAACGAATCGGATAGTTGAGCCAACTGGTCGTCGATAAAATCGATGGTTTTAATAGCGGCATCGTTTTTACGCGAAAGGTTGTCGGCCAAAAACTCTTCGCATAGGCCGTTGATAAAGTCGGCATCGCGTTGGGGTACATCGCCTGTTACGGCTACTTCTACCACCGAGGCACCTGTCATTAAGAATTCAAACGATAATTTGGCAGAATATTGCGAAATAACGGTTTCTAGCGTGTGCAGGGTAAAACCAATCGAAAAATTAGGAATGTATAAATCAGATTTTTGAATGGTTAAAAAGAATTGCGAGGTTTCTAGGGGTTGGCCGTAGGTGCCTTGGCAGGTAAATTCCGATTGGCTATCGGTTTCTTCGGCCGTAATTTTAAAGGTATCGTCGCCATTATCGGTAATAACGTACTTGCGTTCGTAGGCCATGGGGGCTACATACGTAGTGGTAATGGCAATGGGAGCTTGTTTATACAAGCTGGTTTGGCGAAAACGACCCAAGGTGTAGTAATCTATCAACATGTCGGGTTGTTTGGTTACGGTACGCTCTATAATATCGTGCGAACCAAACATAATAACCTGGTTATTTACGTTACGATAGGCTTTTTCTGCCCCAAACCCTTGTAGCAGCATGGCTTGCGAGCCCATATAGCCCTTGCTATCTTCGATAATCACCAAGGCATTGGTTTTGTAGATGGGTTTCCAACTACGGTTTTGTAGGTACGCAATACCCATGCACACAATTAAAGAGATGACAAAGAAATACCATCCTTTAAGTATGCGAATAATCCATGTACGATAATCAAAAGAAGAGCCTTCGCTTTCTTCATTAAACTGATCGGGAGCTGTATAGTTGGGTTGTTCCATAATGCTTATTTAAATGAAAATCCTAGGTTTACTACCGACACCAAAAAGTTTAGCGAGGTAGAAAGGGTTCCTATAGCGGCACTGTAATTTTCAATTTTCCAAAAGTCGCCCTTAATGGGGCCAAGGTACAACACGTCGTTAGGTTGCACGTAATAATATTCCGAATCGATGATGCTAATGGTACGCAAATCAAATTGTTTTACAATGGGACGTCCACCTTCTGGGTTGGGACGAATAAGGCGCACGCGCTTGCGGTCGGCATTGTTAGCCATTTGACCGGTAAGGGCCAAGGCTTGGAATATGTTCAATTTTTCTTTGTATAGCGGATATGCTCCCTTGCCCGATACGCCTAGCATGTAAAATTTATCGTTGGCAAGGGCAACTTTTACCATGGCATCGGGCACAAATTCTTTTAACCTTTCTTCTATTACCTTAGATGCTTCGCGCACGGTAAGGCCTACTACAGGTATCGATTCAACAAAGGGGATATCAATGGTGCCGTCTTCGTACACACGATAGGTATAGCCTGTAGTAGAAGAACTGCCGGTGCTAAAGTTAAAAATGGCGGTAGCTTCTTCGTTCAAACTTAATAGGCGCAACACCAATTGGTCGTTTTTTTGTATGCGATAGTAGGTATAGGGTGCCTTGGGGTATTGAGGCAACTTGTCGCTGGTTTGCAAGTACGTAGTACTTTTGTTGGTAATACACGAGGTACCCAACAAAAGCAATAGCATAGCCATGATGCCATGAATTATTGCGCGGTTCCGCCTGATGCTCCTTTGCATAAGTTTACGATAGACCAAATTAACACCCCAAACGATATGGTGGTAGAGGTAATGCCAATAGCGGTTAAGAACGAATCTACACGGAAGAATTGTCCTTTAAAGGCTTTTACGTAAATAATATCGTTGGGTTGAATGTAATAATATTCGCTTCCTAAAATATCCTTGCTTCTGATATCAAATTCTTTAATTTCGGTTTGGCCCGATGGCAGTTGGCGCAACACTTTAACGTGTTGACGATCGGCATATTTGCTTAAATCGCCCCCTACTGCCAAGGCTTCAAAAATAGTCATTTTTTCTTTGGTAAGCGCATGGCGCGATGCACTATTTTCGGTTAGCAAGTTAAAGAACGAGTTAACCAAGCGCACCTCTACCGAGCAATCTTTTACATAGTCGCGCAATTGGCTTTCTATTTCTTTTTTAATTTGACGGGTGGTTTTACCCGCTACCGGTATGGTGCCTAGGTAAGGAAAATCGATGGTGCCGTCTTCGTACACGGTGTAGGTATCCAAGCCTTTATAGGCCGAAGACAAAGTAGAAGACGATTCGGACGTATTTGCGTTAAAGATTTTGCTAGATTCAGGGTCGAGGGTAATTACGCGAATGTTTAGCTCGTCGCTTTTCATTACCTGATAATCGGCAGGCGTATGGTATTCAGGGTAGGCAGGCACGTATTTATCGGGCTCTTGCAAATAGCGGGTTTTGCGCGGCGTTACACACGACGGCAAAAGAATGATAAAAATAAGTGTAAATGCTGCAAAGTAGTTTTTTATCATAGGCCTAGGTCTACCATATAAACGCACAAATATACGTTATTATACAGACAAAAGCAAACTTTGTTGATAATTTTATTCGTTGAGTCGTTTAGGCGTTTAGTCGTTGAGGCGGTGAGGCGAGATAATTAGGAATTAGGAATGAGGAATTAGGAATTTCAGTGCGAGCCGAGCGCAGAGTCAAACTTGTTTGAACAATGCCGAGGCGATGCCTGAAATCATGAGCGAAGCGAATAATTTCTCGAGCAGCGAGAGCAGAAGCAATGCGGTCACTGAGCTTGTCGAAGTGCCCAGCATTGATTATGCCGAGTCGCAAAAGAAATATTCAAGTGCCCGAATGGAAAAAGGGCCCGACTTGCGACTTTCGACAAATGACATAAAAAAAGAGGCTTTGATATGACCCCCGAAAGTTAGACAAAAAACTTTCGGGGGTTTTTATGTCAAAAAAGTACAAGAAACATGGATATGCAGAACGATTAGAATATATGCATATGCTTGAACAAGGTT
>JAFOFC010000034.1 GCA_017387515.1 Paludibacteraceae bacterium | reverse complement strand
GTAGTTTAACACGTGGTTATTAGGATCGTATTTAAGGGCAATATCGTTGGCTACACGCGATGCCATAGGCACAGCACTTAAACCAGTTGCACCCACCAATGGGTTGATTTTCTTTTTGCTGAACAAGTTCATCACTTTTACCAACAAAATACCACCAAAGATAGAGAAACCAAAGGCCAAGAAACCACCGGCTACAATACCCAATGTTTGGAAGTTAAGGAAAGCATCAACCGTCATGGTTGCACCTACAGATAGTCCCAAGAAGATGGTAGCGGCATTCATAATACCGTTTGATGCAGTTTCGAACAAACGAGAGGTATTGGCACCAATTTCTTTAATCAAGTTACCAAACATCAACATACCTACTAGCGATACGGCATCGGGCACGATGATAGCTACAACGGTAGTTACAAAGATTGGGAAGATGATTTTCAAGGCACGCATGTTCTTGAATTCGGTTTTAGAAGGATATTTTTTATCTTGTTCCTTCATGTTAATCATCAATTCCTTTTTAGAGCAAGTTAGTTTTACTACCAATGGAATGATAACAGGTACCAAAGCCATGTAAGAGTAAGCTGCAATGGCAATAGGAGCCAACAAGTGAGGAGCTAATTTAAGGGTGGTAAAGATAGCGGTTGGGCCGTCTGCGCCACCAATAATAGCTAGCGAACCAGCTTCTTCTAAGGTAAAGAATTGCGATGCTACCAACAATACAGCAAAAATACCAAATTGTGCACCCGCACCAAAGATAGCTAGTTTTAGGTTACGAAGCATAGGACCAAAGTCGGTAAGCGCACCTACACCCATAAAGATGATAGGAGGAAGCAAGCCAGACTTAATAAGGGCATAATAAATAAGGTTCATAATACCCAAGTCGTGTGCAATTTCTGGAAGCGACATTTCGTATACATTTTTTGCCACTTCTACTCCGTCTTTCATGTAATGCACCATACCTTCGCCATCGGCACCTAACACACCCATACCACCTCCAGGGAAGTTGGCAATCAATACACCAAATGCAATAGGAACCAACAACAAAGGTTCAAATTCCTTTTTAATACCTAAGTACAACAAGGTAAAGGCCAAGGCGTACATGATAAGGAAACGGGGATCGGCAGCAATGCTACCAATCGCCGTCATGTCGTATATATTTCTTAATACTTCTTCCATGCGTCTTATCCTTTGATTTTCATCAATACATCATCTTCAGAAACTGCAGCACCTGCATTAAAGCAGATTTCGGTAATAACACCGTCGCATTCTGCCGCAATCGCGTTAAAGGTTTTCATAGCCTCGATGTAGCAAACGGTTTGACCAGCTTTTACCACATCGCCAACTTTTACAGCAGGTTCACCTTGTGCTTTTACCAAGTAGAATTTACCTTCTAGTGGAGCAGCCAATTCTTTGCCTTCGCCAGCACCAGCAGCTACGGCAGCAGGAGCTTGAGCGGCAGCTACAGGCATAGCACCTGCTTCGCCTACAGTTACAGCATACATTTGGCCATTTACCTCTACTTGAACGGTTTGAGGTAGCGCAGCACCACCTGCTTTAGCTTTGTCGGCTTTTTTCTTAGCCAAATCGGCTTCAAAGTCGGCTTTAGCTTGGCCAGATTTGTATAGACGGTATTGTTGTGGGTGCATAGCCAATTCGAACAATTCTTCGTCGTCTTCGCCTAGTTCCCAACCATTTTCTGCCATTTCTTTGCGGAAACCTTCCAATGCATCTGGATAAGAATCTTGTGGGTTGCCAGTAAAGAATTCGCGACCTTGTTGTTTAGCTTTTTCAATCAATTCTGGGGCGATTGGTCCAGGCAAGCGGCCCGATTTACCAAGAAGCATATCCCAAATATCGTCAGCAATCATGCTCCAACGTTCACGTCCTTTTTCCATTTGGATTACGTTCATTTGAGCCATGTTTTTAACGTATTGGCTAAATGGAGTTACCAATGGAGGATAACCCATCTTAGGCCATACATAAGCTACCTCGTTAAACAATTTGATCAACATTTGATCTTGCGTCATTTCGGGTTTGCCGTTTTTAGCAAAATATTTATTCAAGCTATCCAAAGCATCGTTAAGGTCGTTCATCAAGCTACCCATCATACCACCAGGAAGACCTGGGCCAATAAGTAGCGAGTTCATTTGACGGTTACGAGCAGGAATGTAGTAGCCCAAGAAATCATCCATCATGGCTTGTACTTGAGTACGTACTTCCATATAAGCTTCCATGTTAATTTCTGGCACGTCGAAGCCAGCATCTTTCAACATAGCTTGCACAGCCAATACGTCTGCGTGACCTGTACCCCACGAAAGTGGTTCCATACCTACGTCTACGTAATCGCAACCTGCTTTACAAACTTCTAGGATAGAAGCCATGCTAAAGCCAGGACCTGCATGAGAGTGGTATTGAATAGGAAGGTTAGGATATTTAGCCTTGATATTTTTTACAATTTCGCCCAACGATGCAGGACGACCAATACCAGCCATGTCTTTCAAACAGATTTCGTCAGCACCAGCCTCGATCAATTCAAAAGCCATTTTGGTGTAGTATTCTACGGTGTGCAATGGCGAGAAAGTGATGCACAAGCAGCATTGCGAAATCATGCCACCATCGTGTGCATATTTAATAGAAGGGATAATGTTACGGGTATCGTTCAAACCACAGAAAGTACGAGCAATATCGGTACCTTGTTTTTTCTTTACTTTGTAGAACAATTGACGTACGTCTGCAGGAACAGGGTTCATACGCAAACCGTTCAATGCACGGTCTAACATGTGGGTTTGAATACCAGCTTCGTGGAAAGGTTTGGTCCATTCACGAACCGCTTTATTTGGGTTTTCACCATACAAAAGGTTTACTTGTTCAAAACCACCACCGTTGGTTTCAACACGGGCAAAGCATCCCATTTTTACAATAGCAGGAGCTACTTTTACCAATTGGTCAACACGGGGTACATACTTACCAGCCGATTGCCACATATCTCTAAATAGTAGAGAAAATTTTACTTGTCTTTTCTTTGCCATAGTATAAGGTATTATAATTTTTCTATTTTTTGAGCCGATTGTTTGCCACCACTAAGGGTCATAATGGCTTTATTAATGGCTTCTTGAATGTTTTGGTCTACAGCCTGTACAGCTTGAGCAGCTTTAGCCACAGGTTTTACTTCTTCTGGGAAGAATTTATTCACCAAAGCGATAAGCGCTTTTCCCATGCCGATGATAATCATCAACACAGTAAATACGGTTAGCATACCAATACACATTAGGATTAAAGCTTCAATAAACTTATCCCAATTAGACACGGTAGCTACCGATGTTGCTTGTAATAGAATTGAGTTCATATGTTTAGTTGTTGAGTTGTTCGGTCAATGCGTTCGTATTTTTACACAATACTGCATATTTATACGTCATATTGCATAAAAATACAAAATCATACAAAGTTAATAAAAATTTTGCGCTTTTATGCATATTCTTTACAATTTAACGTAAAAAAGGCTCAATTTGAAAGAAAATAGACAAAATTGTAACTTAAATGTTATTATAATTGACTAATCGGTGAATCGACTAATCGGTGTTTAGTTGTTTAGTCGTTTAGGCGTTTAGGCGACCCTATTCGGTGAGGCGGTGATTCTATATCGGTGGCTGAGCCTGTCGAAGCCCCCGATATAGACCGAGTAATCAATTCAATTCGGGCACTTCGACAAGCTCAGTGACCGAATTGAAGTTTAGGCGATTCAATCTGACGACATTTGGTGGAGGTCGGAAAAAGATTTATATGTGCAAAAACGTTAAGCAAAATGTGTTGTTTGAGCGAAGCGAGTTCACATTTTGTAGTTTTTGTATGTGTAAATCCCGACCGGAAACCAAG
>JAFOFC010000003.1 GCA_017387515.1 Paludibacteraceae bacterium | reverse complement strand
TTTTTTCGCAGAATTCAGTTAAGATGCCTGCGGTAGATTTTGGGTGCAAGAAAGCAATAGTCATACCTTCTGCGCCACCACGTGGAGTTTTGTCGATTAGTTGTACACCTTTATCGGCTACTTCTTGCAAACGAGCTTCGATGTCGTTTACTGCGTAAGCGATGTGATGGAAACCACCACGGCCACCGTTTTTCTCGATGAATTTAGCAACGGTGCTTTCTGGAGAGGTAGGTTCTAGTAATTCGATTTTAACTTCGCCAACTTTTAAGAAAGCGGTTTTTACTTTTTGGTCGGCTACTTCTTCGATAGCGTAGCATGTTAAACCTAGCACACCTTCGTAGTAAGGAAGTGCTTCTGCAATGCTTGGTACTGCAATACCAAGGTGTTCAATTTTTGTTGGAATCATAGTTTTGTATGTTAAATGTTAAATGTTAAATGAATCGTTGAGGCGTTTAGTCGTTTAGTCGTTGAGGTATTTAGGCGTTGAGGCTTTTATTTGCGGTAGCCTAGTAAGTGGCCGCCCATTTTTTTGCGCTTGTACAACAAATACCACACGGCCAAAATAGCAACAATGGGCCACACAATTACATGCTGGCACCAATAAGGCACTTGATAATAGTTCATACCAAACAACAAAAGCCCAATTAGCAACTGAATGCCACCATAAACCGCCGATACCAAAACATGGTTTCGTTTGCCTTCGTTGCACAATAGTTGAAACAAATGTATACGATGGGGTTGAAAAATATTATCGCCCGCAAATAAGCGTTGTACAATGGTAAGTCCTGCTTCTACAAAAATCATGGTATACATGGCCAAATACACAAAATTAGAGGTTTCTACCATCAACTTAATAAGCAAATACGTCATGGTAAAACCAACGGCTATGGCACCCACATCGCCCGAAAAACATTTGGCTTGTTTTCTGGCATTGTAGAACATAAAAATAAGGGTAGGTATAAGGGTAAAATAAAAGAAATCGTTGACCGCATAAGTCCTTACATAGTTATTTATCAACCACATAGGAACCAAAGAAGAAAGAACAAGGCTGCCCAACATGCCATTTAATCCGTCCATAAAGTTGTACATATTGAGCAAACCTATAGAGAAACCCCATGCCATAAAGATGGCTATCCAAAGGGTAACAGAAGGAATTACGTTCATGGTTTGGGTTTCCATCAACACCTGTAACATCATTAAAAAGGTGGCTGCAATTTGCACCAACAAACGCCACAAGAACCACACTTCTTCTAAATCGTCTACAAAACTAATAATAGAAAGCATGGTCATACCTGCAAAAAAGCACCAAGGGAAAGGCTGCTCTGAAGCAAAAAGCAGGTACCCAGCATAAATCATGTACGATAAAAAGAAGATGAAGCCAGCCCCTGTTATAACGGGTTTGGTATGCGAACTACGATGATTGACGCCTGCCAACATATTGCGCCTACGTGCAAAAGGAAAATAAATTTGCAACGACAGTAGCAAAACAATAAAAGTAATGATGTATAGGATGCCACTCATAGGCTAAAGTTGTCAAAATTATATGGAACGACAAATGTACAAAATATAATCCGAACAAAGGCAAGTTTTTAGCGCAAAATCGTTACACCTATTTTTTATTTGGGAAATTATCAATTTTGCCGTATTTTTGTATTTTGCATAAGTAGCATTTGTAAGAAAACACAGAAAAGATGAAGGGACTAAGCACCTATATCAACCTACTGAAAGAGCCAGCAAAAACATGGAAGAAACTGGCACAAAACCCAGGGCAATCTAGCCTAAAAGCGGCATATATCATCATGATAGGCATCATTCCTTTTGCCATTATTGGAAAATTGATTGACACCGCCGATTTAAATTGGAACCTATTAATTACCAACGCATTGGTTGCATTTATATCGCTTTTAACCGGTTTATACGTGGCCACCTCGTTGTGTAAATTATACAGCGATAAAACCACCAAACAAGGTTTATCGTTTGCCGATACATTGCATTACGTAGCCCATGCTTCTGTAGCAGTATATGCCACCGTTTGGTTGGTAGAATTAGCACAAATGCCCATCTTTTGGCTTTGCGCGCTTTACACCCTAAAAATTGTGTTAGAAAGTATACAAAGCAAATACATTATGATAGATGATGATAAAAAATATACCTACGTATGGGTTATATCTACTATCATCATTGCCTCTCCGTATTTTATGCATTACGTTTTAGGACTTATGATAAAAGGCTAAATTATGTCAGCTATCAATATTCGAAATAAAAAAGCATCGTTCGACTACGAACTATTAGACAAATACACCGCAGGCATTGTGCTAACGGGTACCGAAATTAAGTCGATTAGAGCCGGTAAAGCGGGACTAACCGATAGTTTCTGCTTGTTTGAGAACGGCGAATTATGGGTTAAGGGTATGAACATCAACGAATATTTTTATGGTTCGTACAACAACCACCTACCCAACCGCGACCGAAAACTGTTGCTTACTAAAAAAGAACTACGCAAATTGGCACGCGGCCTAAACGACCCTGGTACTACCATTGTTCCCACCTCGCTCTTTATTAACGAAAGAGGATTGGCCAAAGTAACCATTGCCCTTGCCAAGGGTAAAAAAGAATACGATAAACGACAATCGTTAAAAGAAAAAGACGACAAACGTCAAATGGATCGTGCAAAATTGATTCGATATTAAATGAAAATTATTATTGCCGGCGCAGGGGCTGTAGGAACGCACCTAGCCAAGATGTTATCGAAAGAAAAACACACCATTGTTTTATTGGACGAAAAAACAGAGAAAATAAAACAATTGGAAGCCAACTACGAAATACTAGCCGTAGTAGGGAGCCCTACTTCGTTACAAGACTTACGCGAGGCCCAAGTTCCATCGGCCGACCTTTTTGTAGCGGTAACGCCCTACGAGAGTACCAACATAACCGCCTGTTTATTGGCCACTAACCTAGGTGCGCAAAAAACATTGGCTCGTATTGACAATAAAGAATACTTGTTGCCAAAGAACAAAGAGTTTTTTAAAAGCATGGGGGTTGACTCGCTAATTTACCCCGAACGATTGGCTGCCGACGAAATTGTAAACGGGTTAAAAAAAGGATGGGTTCGCCAATATTTAGAGTTCTCGGATGGTGAATTGGTGGTACTGGCCACCAAAATTAGGCAATCATCGCCCTTACGCGACCAACAATTAATGACCACCTTTCAGAACAACAACCGACTAAGGGTGGTAGTTATTAAAAGAGGCGAAGAAACCATTATTCCTAACGGAAAGGACGAAATAAAAGAAAACGACATTGTTTATTTCTTAACCACGCGCGAAGGCATTGACGAGGTACGCATTTTATCGGGTAAAGAAGATTTTGAAATAAACAGCACCATGTTTTTGGGTGCCAGCCGCATTGGCGTTAGGGCCATTCAGGAACTACCCAACAATATGAACATCAAGGTAATAGAGCAAGACAAAGCAAAAGGTCTTAGCCTACTAGAAAAAACCGACAAGGCCATGGTGATAAATGGCGACGGTAGGGATATTGCCTTGTTAAAAGAAGAAGACATTGAATCGTTTGATGCCTTTGTTGCCTTATCGGGCAATTCTGAAACCAATATTTTGGCCTGCTTAGCCGCTAAAAATTTAGGGGTTAAGCGTACCATTGCCGAGGTAGAGAACAACGATTATATATCGATGGCCGAAAGTTTGGATATTGGTGCCATTATCAACAAAAAAATCATTGCTGCTAGCCACATCTATCAACTAATTTTAGGAGGGGATGTATCGGTTAAATGCCTTACTTTTGTGGATGTATTAGTGGTTGAGTTAATGGCCGAAGACGAATCGCCCATTACCAAAGACTGCTTAAAGAACTTAAAGCTACCCAAAAACACCACAATAGGCGGTGTTGTGCGCAACGAAGAAGGCATGGTTGCCGTAGGCGACACCCAAATTCAAGCAGGCGACCGTGTCATTGTATTCTGCGGTGAAGATACCGTTCACAAGATAGAAAAGCTCTTTAAATAATGAAAGTATTACACATCCAATCGGTTATTCGCATTATTGGCTACTTACTGCTAGTAGAGGCATTCTTTATGCTCATTGCTACCCTTGTATCTGTTGGTTACCAAGAGAATTTCTGGCCTTTGCTCTTTTCGATGATTATTACTAGTGTATCGGGCGGGTTATGCATTGTATGTTGCCCCGAAAAGAAACCCATGGGCAAGAGAGAGGGGTATCTTATTGTGGCTAGCATTTGGGTGGTATTTTCGCTTTTTGGGTTAATCCCTTACTACATAGGAAATTACATTCCATCCTTTACCGATGCGTTTTTTGAAGCCATATCGGGTTTTACGGCTAGCGGTTCGTCTACCATAGCCGATGTAGAGGCGCTACCCAATGGTATTTTATTTTGGCGTACCCTTTGTCAATGGGTAGGCGGTATGGGAATCATCCTACTTTCGTTGGCCATTATACCCATGGTAAGCGATGGTAGCATGTCGCTACTAGCCGCCGAAATTACAGGCCCAACCAAAGAAAAAGTTCATGCTAAGGTTGCCCAAACGGCAAAAACCATTTGGGGTATATACGTAGCCCTTAGTTTAATAGAAGCCGCTGTACTATGGGTGGCTGGCATGGAACCTTTTGACGCCATTTGCCACGCCTTTTCTACTATCTCTACAGGTGGCCTTTCTACCAAAAACAATGGTTTAATGTATTGGGACAGCGCTGCTATCGACTACATCATTACCTTCTTTATGTTTGTAGGAGGCATCAACTTTAGTTTAATTTACTTATTCCTTAAAGGTAAGTTTAGCAAACTCTTAAAAAACGAGGAGTTTTTGTGGTATACGGCATCGATTGTAGTTTTTGCCATTATTATCATGGTTAGTTTATTGGTGCTTCACCAAGAAAATAGTTTTGCCGATAGCATTCGATACGCCCTGTTTAACATGAGTTCCATTATTAGTTCTACAGGGTTCTCGCACATTGATTATACCCAGTGGTCGCCACTAATATGGTCTATTATGCTATTTGCCATGCTACTGGGTGGTTGCTCGGGTTCTACATCGGGTGGTATTAAAACCGTTCGCATTGTGTTATTACTAAAGAACACCTACTACGAATTTAAGCGCTTGCTTCACCCCAATGCCGTGATACCCGTACGTTTTAACGGGCATGTTGTAAATACCCAAATTATTAACAACGTATTGGCATTTATCTTTATGTACGTTATTGTAATGGGTGTTAGCATCATTGTATTTACCGCCACAGGACTGGGATTTGACGAATCGGTAGGCACTACCTTTGCAGCTCTTACCAACGTAGGGTTGGGCATGGGCGAAATTGGCACAGGCGACTACTCTACCCTTTCCGAGTTTGCCAAATGGTACATGTCACTTTTGATGTTGGTAGGACGTTTGGAATTGTTTACCGTACTGATTGTATTGACACCTGCTTTCTGGAAAAAATAAGATGCCAAACATTCCTGCTCATATTATTCAGGCCAGGCAAGAAGTAGGCCAAAAGATAGCTGCAGAAAAATTACCTTCGTGGGCAGCCTGCCCCACCATACAGTACCCAGCACGTCTTTCTATGGAGCAATGCTCTTCTGAATGGACAGCACGCTACAAATCCCAATTAATAAAAGGAGAAACATTGGTTGATTTAACCGGGGGGTTGGGCGTAGACTGCAGTTTTTTAAGCGAATCGTTTACCCATACAACTTACGTAGAACAACAAGCTGCATTATGCCAATTGGCGCAACACAATTTTGCTTGTTTGGGCAAGAAGATAACTGTTGTTAATGCCCTGTGCGAAGATTATGTAGACAGCATGGAGCCCGTGGACGTTATTTTTATCGACCCTGCCCGCCGCGACAACAAAGGCGGAAAGGTTGCACTACTTGGCGACTGCACCCCCAATTTATTGACCATAGGCAACAAGTTATTGCAAAAATGCCAAACCTTGCTGGTTAAATTATCGCCCATGATTGACATAGATTCGGTGATAAAGGTATTTCCAAGCACCCAAGAGGTACATATTGTGGCGGTAAACAACGAGTGCAAAGAAGTGCTGGTGCGTGTTAAGGGAGATTTGATAGTGGAGAAAGGAGAAAGGAGAATTTCTGTGCAAGGTGAGCGCAATATAAAGGAGAATGGGACCGAAGGGAAAGAGCCTAACATGGTTTGTGCAAACTTACCACTAAAAGAACACCCATTTGTGTTTACGCGCAAGGCCGAAGAGGCATGCACCATAGCGTATAGCCTACCCCAAACCTACTTGTACGAACCCAACGCAGCCATTTTAAAAGCAGGGGCGTTTAAGCAGGTAGCCCAACAAATGGGCGTGCACAAATTACACCCCAACAGCCATTTGTACACATCAGATACCTTGGTAAGCCATTTTCCTGGACGTATTTTTACCATCGACCGCATTACCAAAGTACAAAAAAAAGAAATAAACGACATAGAAAAGGCCAACCTTAGCATCCGCAACTTTCCGGGTTCGGTGGCTGATTTACGCAAAAAGCTAAAACTAAAAGACGGAGGCGATACGTATATTTTTGCTACCACGTTGTATAACAACAGCAAAGTATTGATAATAGGTCGCCACGCACGCTAATAATTTGACTAATCGACTAATCGGTGAATCGACTAATCGATTTTACTGGTTCATTCAATAACGAATATGGTATTTCCAAAGCATTTTGAACAGAAAATTGAATTTGATAAGGTAAAGCAACTTATTGCTAACCTTTGCGTGGGGGCGCATGCCAAAGAATTAATTGACGGATTACAATTTACCGACAAGCTGGACGATATTGTGCGCATGGCATCAGAAGCGCACGAATTCTGCACCATCTGCCAAGAAGACAGCGATGCCTTTCCCATAGAAGGTTTCTTTGATACCCGTGCATACCTAAAACGCATTGCTACCGAAGGCACTTACCTTACCGAAGCCGAGTTGTTTGAACTATACAAATCGCTGCTAACCATACGCCGTATTGTACAATACTTTAGCGTTAAGACCGAAGAAGATTTTCCATACCTAAAACAAAAATGTGCCGATGTAGAAGCATTTCCAGAAATTAGTCGACACATTGATACCATTTTAGATAAGTTTGGCCGCATCAAAGACCATGCATCCGATGCATTGGCACACATTCGTCGCCAAAAAATTCAGCTAACCGCATCGGTATCCAAACTAATGGCTAGCATTATTCGCCAAGCCCAACAAGACGGTTACCTAGAAAAAGATGTACAACCATCGTTACGCGATGGGCGTTTGGTCATTCCCATTGCCCCTGCTTTTAAACGCAAACTAGGAGGCATTGTACACGATGAATCGGCTACCGGTAAAACCGTGTATGTAGAACCTGGCGCAGTGGTTGAAGCCAACAACCAAATTAGGGAACTAGAAGCCGAAGAAAAAAGAGAAATCATTAAGATTTTAACCCTTTGCAGCGATTTTATAAGGCCATTTTTACCTCAGCTTGCCTGCTCAATGCTCTTTTTGGCAGAAATAGATGCACTACGTGCCAAGGCCTTATTTGCCCTTCAAATAGGGGCCACCCTACCCAAAACCAGTGCACAACCCTACATTGATTGGAAAAATGCCGTACACCCCTTGCTCTTTTTATCGTTAAAAGAGCAACACAAAGAAACCGTTCCGCTAGACATTACATTGCACGAACAGCAACGCATTCTGCTTATTTCTGGGCCCAATGCCGGGGGTAAATCGGTTTGTTTAAAAACCGTTGGACTGTTGCAATACATGTGGCAATGCGGCTTGTTGGTACCCGTTATGCCCCAAAGTACGCTGGGTATTTTTCAGCATATTTTTATTGATATAGGCGATGAGCAATCGCTAGAAAACGACTTGAGTACGTATAGTTCGCACCTAAGCAACATGAAGTATTTTTTGCGCTATGGCAATCATCGTACCTTGTTGCTGATTGACGAGTTTGGTAGTGGTACCGAACCACAAATAGGCGGCGCCATTGCCCAAGCCGAGTTGGGGTGCTTTAACGACCAAAAATGCTTTGGCGTTATCAACACCCACTATACCAACCTAAAACACTTTGCATCGCAAACCCCCGGGTTGGTAAACGGGGCCATGCTGTACGACCGACACGAGATGCGCGCGCTTTACCAACTATCTATTGGCAACCCTGGAAGCTCGTTTGCCATCGAAATAGCTAGAAAAATTGGTTTGCCCGAACAGGTAATAGAAAAGGCATCGCAAATTGTGGGTAGCGAGCACATCGACTACGATAAAAACCTGCAAGACATTGTGCGCGATAAGCGTTATTGGGAAAATAAGCGTCAGCAAGTAAAACTAAAAGAAAAGAAAATAAACGAGGCCGATAAAACCTTGCAAGAACAACTTCAAAGCATTGAGCGTCAGCGAAAAGAAATTATTCGTCAAGCTAAAAACGAAGCCAAACAATTGTTGGCCGATGCCAATGCTACCATCGAAAAAACCATTAAGGACATTAAAGAGGCCAAAGCCGATAAAGAAAAAACCAAGGCCATCCGCCAACAAATAGAGCAAGAAAAGAAGGCCTTGCTTAAAGAAGAGGAACCAAAACCCAAAAAACACGCACAAAAAGGCAAGCAGGCTGTGGCAGAAGCACCTAGTTTGCAAGTGGGAGATGCGGTGGCATACGGCGACAATGTGGGAGAAATTGTAGAAATCAAAGGAACCAAGGCTATGGTGGCCATGGGCATGCTAAAATTAAATGTAGCCCTTAAGGATTTACAAAAAGCCTCTCGCAAGCAAGTGCGGCAACAAGAGCAGCGCAGCCAAACCACGGTTTGGAGCAAGGGCGATAACACACTTCGCGAGCATCAGCTAAAATTCAAAACCCAAATTGATGTGCGGGGCATGCGTGCCGACGAGGCGCTTCAAACCATTATGTACTACATAGACGATGCCATCATGATGGGAGTATCGACCGTGCGCATTTTGCACGGCACGGGCACTGGCGCCCTTAAACAAACCATCCGCCAATACCTATACGGTGTACCCCAAGTACGCAGTGCCAAAGATGAACACGTTCAGCTAGGAGGCGCCGGCATCACCGTGGTAGAGTTTGGATAATTAACATCCAACCCTCTAACGAGGGTTGGATGCTGTACTATTATTGCTTTGTTAAAACAAGGCGAAAGCCTATCTTTTTACTTTTTTGTTTATCTCCAAGTACACTTCTAGAAGATATTTGACACAAGCTTTTGGTATCCAAATAAGACCCCCCTCGCGAAACATAACTACCATCAGAGGCCAAACACATTTCCCATACGCCACCGCTCATATCATAAATTCCTAACTTATTAGGAGACTTTGTGGCTACATTATAATATCCTTTATCTGTATTAAAGGCATACCAAGCCACCTTATCTATTTTATTACTACCTGAGTAAGTAAACTTAGAGGCCACATCGCCACCTTTAGCAGCAAATTCCCACTGATACTCGGTTGGCAATGAGAATACATAACCTTTAGGAAGTTCTTTTGCAAACAGCGTGTTTATTTTTTTACAAAAGTTCATCGCCTCATCAATAGTAATGTTAACTATTGCTCTTTTTGCATTATTGGTTGATGCATCCTGCATCACAGAAGACCACATATTTTCTGTAACCTCTGTTTCGCCGATATAAAATGAGGGGTTATTCTCATTTCTTTCTACATATACCATGTTAAATGCGGTTCCGTTTGCCAATTTAAAAGTCTTGTTCGTTTTATCCTCTTGAGTAGTAGGAGTTGGAACATGTGTTAGAGTCTCTACCGCTTCTTTTTTTTCTAATTTTTCATTGGAAGCAACTTTTGGAGTGGTCGATGTTGTATTAGCCGTATGCAATCTTATTTTATATGCAGAAGCCTTTGCTCTAACTTTTGTTACTACCACATAATTTACTACCGACGTAGTGGTTGAGGGGTAAATTAGTGCCTCTCCATCTTTTAAATCGGCATTTTTATACATATCTGCTTTGGCGTTCTCAAACAAAGATTTTTTTGAGTATCCGCCAATACCCAATACATAAACTTGCTCAGAGAAACCTTCTACTACTCCCAAAATCTCGTAATTTTTTTGGGATAAATCTACCACTGTATTAACAGCATCTACATTACTATAGGGTGTAGTATTAAAGGCAATACATCCCGTAAGCGAAAGCATACTACAAAAACCTAAAAAATAAATTACTTTTCTCATAACACCTTATTTAAATTAAACTTAAAAATGTTGTACTACCGTTTCTACATGCTATATGTTCACTTTAGTGCAAAAGGTAACCGAATATCATTCATTTCTTTACGTAATTGCATAAAAAAAAGCGGGACCTCATTGTTGCTGTTCTGTTTTCAAGGCTCTAGCAAAGCCCACAAGTCAAGAACATGCAACACGAAGTCCACGCCGTATGTAAAGGGTGCAGATAGACTACACCCCTAGATACATACCCGTAGGACACCTTTGCTGCTTTGTATGTGACTTGTAAATGAATTTGCTAGATTCTGAAAACCACAACAAAACGTCTAAAGACGCCTATATGTAATACATTGCCCACCCTACATATACTCTCATAATCACAGCGTGGGCTAGGCACAAAGTTATATTTTTTTACTGAATATTCAAACGTTCTATATGATTTTTTATTTTAGAGCACCTGTAAATGAATTGAACAACCACCCTACGGGTTGTTGGAGTATGAGATGCGCAATACACAGGCCTTTTCGGTGCTATGCACCTCAAAGACCTGCCTATTATAAAGAATTACCCCTACGGGGTAGTTACTCGCGTAGCGAGTTAAACCTTGTTGTAGGCAGGTGTTAAATGAGGGCGAAGCCCGAATGCAACGCCTGTGTAAAACACAACGCCGCAAAAACACAACCCGCAGCGGGTTGAACTAATAAGGCAACAAGGGTTCTCCATTTTCATCCAAAGAACATCTTATAACATTATTATTTGTAAATATAATATTTTGTAGTACCTTTGCAAAAACTCCAAGATGCGCGGAAGGCTTATGAGCCAAATTTGTTACAGAAACGGCATCTAGGAGTTTTTTTTGTGCCGTAACTTCGTGCAAATAAAATCGATTCTGCTCCTTGCCTAATATTAAAGCGACCTCACAAATATATCTTTCTTCTTTTATTGATATAGGAGCTGCTAATATCACACTATTATAACCCTTGTTCTTATGATTTATGTCATAATCTATTATAACCCCTTTTTCAATAACTTGATCTACAGCTGCATAAGCAACTGCTTTAAGACGTCCAATACCATGTGCTAAACTATCACTAACACCCTTTCTGTCCAATATAACTTCTCCAAAGAATGGAGAATTAACCATCCCACCCAATGAAGAAAAATACTCTTCTACTTGATCGGTTAACTTTATACCTGGTTTTGGCTTAAATTCATCGCCGGTTAAAGAAGATACTGGATTGGAAAATAATAAGAATTTCATCTTAAAGAACTCTTCCCAATCACCATATGCGTACTTAAAGGATTTGGTTCTTACATACAACCATCTATTCGCTGATAAATTTGTGGGGTTTCCCGTTAGACCCTTTAAGTAGATTCCTAGTTTTTTTGATACTATTTCAATAGCAGATAGTTCTTCTTCTGAACGAAGTAGGAAATGATTTTGCATTTTGATTAAGAATTAAGTTAAAGTAAAAAAATTGTCTTTGCATCCGTATAACGCAAAGACAACGCAAAGATAATACACCTCTATCACCTATCCAAATATAGATCACCTATTATTGATAATTCGTCGATGCCGTGACAATAAATAGTTCTTGCTGCACAAGACCTGTTTTTGTACCGACAACACACAATACCCCCATAAGGGGCTAAACACGATAATAGGCAGGTGTTAAATGAGGGCGAAAGCCCGATTAAAACACAAATTTGTATTTGATGCCGATGATGTGGTTGAGGCCGTTTTGGTGGGTTCTAACAACGGCGGCATCGGTGTGGGAGATTTCTTGCCCCATATTGTGCTCTAGCAGGTAGTAGAAATCAAATTTATTTTGAGCATCCACACTCCACTCTACCCCAACGGTATAGCGCAAGCGGTTAAGCCAAGCGGTGTTATCTTCCACTTTCTTTAAGGGGTTAAACATTTCTACACTTAGGTATGGATCTACGGGTTTATCGTTAAACGAATAGTTTACCTTAAAACGGGTGCGCATTAACCATTCAGGGTTAACCTCTTCTAATGGATTGGTAGGGGCATCTAAATAGGTTACCTCTGGCATCACGCGCAGCGACATCCCCCAATTGTCTACCCCATAACTACCGGTTACATGCAAACGGCCACGATGACGGAATTGCCATTGCTCTGCAGCATCGGCACCCTTGTACATGGCATGGAACGAATAGCTAACCCCTACTTTGATGTATTTATACACTTTGTAAGACACATCGAGGGTGGTATACAGGCGGTCTAAATTAGACGACATATTTTTTAAGCGCACCTCTTCTGCCAACGACAACGACAAGTTTTTTACAGGTTTCCACTCGGCTGCCACCTCAAAACGGGTACGAAAATCGTTAGACAACTCATCGTATTCATCTACAATGGGCAGGTCGTTGGCAAAAACAGAAACCATGGACAACCATAAAAAAGAAAGGAATAATAATTTTTTACTCATATCATGAATTTTATGCTACAAAAATAATCATTCTTGCTTTCATAATGACTAAGTAATCATAAAATTATACTAACAATTACACAAGAGGAATGTAAAAGAACTCCTTTGCTTTGTACGCTATTTTTATGATGATGGGTAGATGATGGGGTAAGTGACATCAAAGCCGTACAAAAGCAAAGGAGAAAATGAACTTATTGTTTTATAAACTTAAATTGTCTATTATTTATGAGCAGAACATAATAACCACTAGATAACGAGGCTACAGAAATAGGATATTCTGAACCTTCTAACTGAGTTACACCTAAAAGATTAGTAATACGATAGGCTACTGATTCAGCCCCTTGTACATACAGGTAGTTAGTTACAATGGTAGGATACACCACAAAAGGTATACTAGAACTTTGTAGTAGCGAGGTAGACAAAGGAACCGTATAGGTATAATCTGGCGTGATAGCATCTCCGCCTGCAAACATAAATTTAGCCGCCACAATTATTTGATCGCCAGGACTAGCTGGTATGGGTACCGAAATAGAAGTGCCACTTCCTATGGTTTCAACAAATCCACCACCTGTTTTATTAAACAAAGCAGGTACTATTCCTACAAAATCATTGGGATTAGTACAAGTAAAAGTTACTATTACTTGCGAACCATTGTAAGCAAACTGATAATCGTACTGCAACGTACCAGCTACGCCGTTACCTGTTTCGGTGCCTACCGATGGGCTAGGCAACTCTGGCAAGACTGGATCGGTACCTTCTTCGTCTTCTTTATTACCATTATTATCATCCCCTACTGGAGGCTGTTGGTTATCTTGATTAGGATCGTTTACAAATCCGCCAATAGTAATTTGCACCTTTTCTGGAATAGAAGTAACCAGAGTGGACGATTGATCAAATGTATCATCGTAGGCAAAGGCATAGGTTTTACCCTTGTAACTTACATCTTCTTGATGAAAGAAAGCAACGTACCTATTGTGTACATCGGTAACAAAAAACTTACTTGCATCGCCCCAATTCTGCTCTTGACCACTTGGCACATTTACATCTACCACTCCTCTACTAATAGCCCCACACAACTGTGCTTGCAACGCTTTATCTTGTTCTGACCCAGTGGCTAATGCCCCTTTCCCTTCTATCACATCTTGCGTAGTAGGTTTATAAGGAACCGATGCAGACACGCCACTAAAAGCCCCTAACTCTCCTGTCATAGTAAGGGTTTGACCAGCAACCCCACCGCGCCAAATACCACGTTCGCCTTGATTGGCTACTAATTGTTTAGTAGAGAAGGCTTGCCATATACGGTCTATGTAATCTTGAAAATAATTTTCGGCCTCGCCACCCTCCTTAAAAGCAGCAATTTTTGATGGTTGCATAATGATACCGTTGTGCGTATCATCTTCAAAGCCCGATTCGGTATAGCAAGCTGCAAAAGGAGAATGTTGCATTTCTGTTCTAAACTTATCTAGAATATCTTGGTGCGACATTAGTTCGCCTGCTTTCATGTAAGCATTATTGGCTCCAGGAGCACCCCATAATTCAACACCCATAGGATATTGATAAGCATCCACCCGCGATGTATTTACCCATAAACCGTTATCAGCCCAACTGAATTCTACCAACTCCCACCTAATTCCATGATTAGGATCTGCCGGATTCTGTAAATCGGCGCCTGCATAACCTCCATCATCAAAAAAATGAATATACATGGGCGACTTAAACGCAAAGAAAATACGACATGCCGTTAGTTTGGGCATGTATAACACCTTATTGCTTATTTGACTTAGTGGTACAAAAATATTGGCATACCCCCAATCGGAAGCAGATTTATGTAGGGAATTATAAGAAGTATTGATGGGACGAGTTTGAGTTGCACCTTCTGCATTAGTAGAAAAATCTACCCAAATGCTACTGCCATTTTGTTTACCAACTAGTGCAATGTAGATTTCTGAATCGGGATAATCTGAATTATTAATAAGAGTAAACGGCATTGTTTCTGCGCCATAAGCAGAAAAATAGCACAGCAAAAAGCCAAATAATAACCAAGTTAGTTTTTTCATAGTATTGTAATGATGATGTATTTCTTTGAAAGGGAGAATCAATTATTTTCAATTGTACTCGTTTGCAAAGAAAGATATTACATCTTTAACTTCACTACAGTTTACTAGAGAAAAAATTGCTCAAAAACTCAATTCTAATAAAAAATAAATACATCATCAATACATCAGATATTTCTAAATAACTTATTACAAGTAAGTTATCTTAAACTCCAAATTGCTCAACATACTGCATCACCAATTGGGCAGCGCCTTCGATGCCTATTTTAGATGTATTGATGCATAATTGGTACGAGTCGGCACTACCCCATGTTTTTTCGCTGTAAAAATTGTAGTAAGAAGAACGCATCTTATCTACCTTCTTAATCAAGACAGCAGCTTGCTGGGCATCCATGTTTTCGTATTCCATAATG
Organism: Paludibacteraceae bacterium; assembly: GCA_017387515.1. Lineage (GTDB taxonomy): Bacteria > Bacteroidota > Bacteroidia > Bacteroidales > Paludibacteraceae > Enterocola. The sequence continues at coordinate 24,578 of JAFOFC010000003.1, read as the reverse complement.
CGCTTTACCCTATCCTCCATATCGGCCGTTATAAAAACCGATATTAATGGTTGATGGTGGCGCAATACATAATCGGCTATACGACCCACAATCACACACGACCCCTCGTCAGCAATGCGGCGAATGGTTTCTGATTGCATGGCAAAGAGCGAATCGCCCGATAACATATCGCGGTTGGTAGTAGAAAACAACGTGCTTAACGACCATCCGCCCAATAACGACGAATTGGGGTAATTATTGGTACATTCATCGCAAGTAGAAAACACCTCGCCACAAATACCTGTTTCGCGCGATACACGATTGATTAACTCTTTATCGTACAACGGAATATTGTACTTATCGGCTAAGATTTTGGCCACGCCCCTGCCGCCACTGCCAAACTGACGACCTATGGTTATGATAAAGGGTTGTGCTGGTTTCATACAGGTTTTGTTTTAAGTTCACGAATCAGTTTAATAATCATTACAGCCACCACCAATGCCGACAAACCATCTGCCATGGGCAAACTCCACCAGATACCGTCGGTACCCCAATACGTGGGTAGCACCAACAAGAAAGGAATTAAAAATAACAATTGGCGGGTGGTTGATAAAAAGATAGCAATTTTGGCTTTGCCTATAGATTGATACAAGTTGGTACACACCATTTGAAAGCCAATTAACGGCAACAAGCAGGTTAAAATGCGCAACCCGTACGAACTAAGTTCATTTAGCTGTACATCGGTAGAGAACATCGAAACAATGGCATTAGGCAAAAATTGACAAGCAATCCAACCCAATACTCCAAAGGCAACTACACAACACAAGGTATACCTAAACACTACCAATACCCTATCGTATTTTTTTGCCCCATAATTATAGCCTGCAATGGGTTGCATACCTTGGTTAAAGCCCATGTTCATCATCACAAAAAAGAACACAATGCGGTTGTCGATGCCATAAGCCGCCACATGCATATCGCCACCGTACCTTTGCAAACCGGTATTGATAAGTGTAACTACCACACAGGCAAGGGCATTCATGCAGAAAGGGGCTAATCCAATGGATAAAATTTGCCCGGCTATTTTAGACGAAAAACGCAAAAATTGACGTTTAAGTTGGAGCACCGAATTGGGTTTAACAAAATAACGCATTACCATGGCAAGCCCTATGCTTTGCGCTAGAATGGTTCCAATGGCTACTCCTCTAATGCCCCAATGTATTACAAACACAAACAGGTAGTTAAACACAAAATTGAGTGCCACCGTTAGCAACGTAACGTTCATAGCCTGGCGCGGATGCCCCGACGAACGCAACACACTGTTTAAACCCAAGTACAAGTGCGTAATGATGTTGCCCAACAAAATAACCACCATGTAATCGCGTGCATAGGCAATGGTATTATCGCTGGCTCCAAAGAAATACAAAATAGGATCTAAGAAGAGCAAACAAACCACCGAAAACAAAAAACCAATGCCCACGTTTAGCAAAATAACATTGCCCATGGCGTGGTTGGCCGATTGGTAATCTTGTTGCCCTAGTTTTACCGACACCACGGTAGCAGCTCCAGCCCCCACCATAGCACCAAAGGCGGCACCTAGGTTCATAAACGGAAAGGTAGCCGATAAACCTGCCAAGGCCATTGCGCCAATGCCATGCCCAATAAACATGCTGTCCATCATATTGTACAGCGAACTGGCTGTCATGGCAATGATAGCAGGTAGCGAATAATGCAACAAAAGGGAACCAATGCTTTTGGTTCCCAATGTTAAAGGTTTGTTTGACATATAAAAATTATACGGCTTTAAAACTCATATCCAAGCTCTTAACCGAGTGAGTAAGAGCACCTACCGATACAAAATCTACGCCACATTCGGCATAGGTACGCAAAGTATCAAAGGTAATACCACCCGACGATTCTACCTCGTAACGTCCGCCAATCATATCAACGGCTTTTTTGGTATTTTCGGGGGTAAAGTTATCTAACATAATGCGGTTAACACCACCTACACGCATTACGCGTTCTAGTTCTTCAAAATTACGAACCTCAATTTCTATTTTAAGGTTTTTGCCTTTTTCTTGGCAATATTTTTGAGCCGAACGAATGGCATTCTCTATGCCTCCTGCAAAGTCAACATGATTGTCTTTTAACAGAATCATATCAAAAAGACCAATGCGGTGATTGGTACCACCCCCAATTTTTACAGCTTCTTTTTCTAGCATACGCAAGCCAGGAGTAGTTTTGCGGGTATCCAACACTTGGGTTTTTAAACCTTCTAGGCATTTAGCATATTTACGGGTAACGGTAGCCACGCCACTCATGCGTTGCATGATGTTTAGCATTAAACGTTCGGTTTGCAAAAGCGAAAGCACCTTGCCTTCTACTTCAAAGGCCACATCGCCAGGTTTTACCTCTGCGCCATCGTTAATAAACACATTTATTTTTAGCTCTGGGTCAAAGGCATGAAAAATACGTTTTGCTACCTCAACACCAGCCAACACGCCCGTATCTTTAATAATAAGGCGCGATTTTCCCATCGCCGTAGCGGGAATACACGACAACGAAGTATGGTCGCCATCGCCTATATCTTCGGCAAACCAGTACTTAATTAAATCGTCCAATTGATCATTCAATGACTTCATCGATTCTAAATTGTCTAATTAGGTTTTGATTATTTTCGCTGCGTTCTAGCGCATAAACACGGTAGCGTTTTTGCGTAGACACCATTACATTCATAATATAGAACCCTGCGTTGGCTTTTTTGCCCTTGTGCAATATTTGGCAAGAAACCACAGGATTATTTTGCATAAAATCGCGCAATATTTCTACGGCCTGCTCGCTGCTACAAACCGATCCTTTGCCCATTACAGACACCTCTATTTGCTCGGCAAAGCAAGTTAAGGACTTATCGGGGATATTGGCATGAAAAGCATGTTGCAATTGGTCGCCTAGCGAATCGGCTGCAAAAGCAGAAACGCCACAAAAACAGGCCATAGCACCTATCATTTTAAGCCGCCAATTGTGTTTTTTCATACTACTTGATTTTTTATGGAAATATTACGACCTTTGCACTAGCAAAGCGTTTTGACAAAGGTAAGAAAATTTATGAAAATTACACTACTTGTGGTTGGTAAAACTACCGACAGCAACATCAACAAACTAATAGACAACTACTTAGGAAGGTTAAAATTTTATACCGACTTTTCTATTCAGGTAATTCCCGAATTAAAGAACTGCAAAAATTTACGCCAAGACGAGCAGAAAGAAAAAGAGGGAGAACTAATTTTAAAGCAGGTAGCCGATGCCGACGATGTTATTTTGTTAGACGAACACGGCAAAGAATTTACCTCGGTAGAATTTTCCGATCAAATTAATAAACGTGCCCTTGCTGGCAAACGCAAGGTCTATTTTGTAGTGGGCGGCCCCTACGGCTTTTCAGAAAAAGTGTACCAACGCGCCAACAGCTTAATTTCATTTTCTAAAATGACTTTTTCGCACCAAATGATACGCTTATTTTTTGTAGAACAACTATACAGGGCGTACACCATCATTAAAGGCGAGCCCTACCATCACGAGTAGGCTTCTGCCACCGCCCCTGGCAAAAACATAGACACATCCTTGCCTGCTGCTTTCATTTCTCTAATTTGTGTAGACGATATGGGAAACAAAGGAACGTCCTCTAACAAACGCATAGAAGGATACTTTTTAACTTCCTCCTCTACATCCACACCAGGGCGTGGGTACACCAAAATAGCTACTTTTTCTACTATCTCTTGATAATCTTTCCAGGCCGAAAAACCCATTACATTATCGGCACCCATAATTAAGGTAAAACGTATGTTGGGAAATTTCTCGATCAATACACGCAAGGTATCGACGGTGTACGATGGTTGCGGCATAAAAAACTCAACATTACAAGCCACAATACCTGGTATATCTTCTACCGCCAATTGCACCCAATTAAAACGTTCTTCGTTGGGATAAAGGGTCTGATTTACCTTAAACGGATTTTGGGGCGATATTACCATCCACACCTCTTGCAAATTGGTATGCTCTAGCACCCACCTGGCCAACGACACATGGCCAATGTGCACGGGATTAAACGAACCAAAGTACAACCCAACGTGTTGAACTGACGGATCTACGTTAGCGGGACAAAAATGCTTGGACGATAGTTTTTGTTTCATGTATGGCTTTTTCTAAGTCGTCATTAACAATGATGTAATCGTATTGCGAGGCAAACGACATTTCAAAGGCAGCTTTATCTAGCCGTTGCTGTATTACCTCGGGGGCATCGGTAGCGCGTCCTTCTAACCTACGACGCAATTCTTCTACGCTAGGAGGCTGAATAAACAAGGTCAACGCTTTTTCTTGGTACATTTTTTTGATGTTCAACCCACCTTTTACATCCACATCAAACACCGTAGCTTTACCCTTAGATGCAATGCGTTCTATTTCTGATTTTAGTGTACCATAAAAACGATCTTGATACACTTCTTCGTATTCTACAAAGGCATCTTGCGCTATTTTTTCTTTAAACTCATCGGGCGATAAAAAATAGTACTCCACCCCATGTTGTTCGCTTCCACGAGGCGCACGCGAGGTAGCCGATATAGAAAATTCCATATCCAATCCATCTGCCAATAAGCGATTAATAATGGTGCTTTTACCCGACCCCGATGGAGCCGAAAATATGATTAGTTTTGGATTATAAGACATTGAGTACTTGTTCTTTAATTTGTTCCAATTCGTCTTTCATTTTTACCACAATAATTTGCAATTCGCTGTGGTTAGCTTTAGAACCCAAGGTATTGATTTCGCGTCCCATTTCTTGGGCAATGAATCCTAACTTTTTGCCGGCCATGGGGTCTTTATCCATGGTTTCTACAAAATAATTTAGGTGATTGTTTAGGCGTTGCTTTTCTTCGCTGATATCTAACTTTTCGATGTAAAAAATCAGTTCTTGCTCCAAACGATTGGCATCGTAGGTAATTTTATCGTCCAATGCACGTAAGTTTTCTTCTAAACGGCCACGAATTTTATCAATACGAGCGGTTTCGTATTGAGGCACCTCTGCTAATAACGCTCTGATATTGTTAATTTTTTGCATAAAAAAGGCATACAATCCGTTGCCTTCTTGGCTACGAAAGGCAGCAAATGCTTCTATGGCTTGATCTAACAATTTAGCAGCCTCTGCCCATTCCTCGTCTGTCAATTCTTTTTGCTCGTTTTTATACACATCGGGCATGCGCAACAAAACACTGTACCAATCGGTAGGTTCGGCAATGCCTGTTTGCGCCGATATTTGCTTAATTTGCTCGTAGTAAGCCGTTAGCATATCTTGGTTGATGCGCGGAGTTTGATCGGTATCGAGCGATTCCATTTGCAAAGAGAAATCTACCTTACCACGGCCTATTTTTTGCGCAATAAGGCTACGAATTTCTAGTTCCTTGCTGCGATAATAGCCACATATACGGGTATTTAAATCTAATTGTTTGCTGTTAAGCGACTTTACCTCGATGGTAATTTTTTTGTTTTGTACCTCGGCTACAGCCTTACCATAGCCCGTCATCGACTGAATCATATAAACGAATAAAAATTTTGAATATGCGAAGATAATAAAAATAAAGCATAAAAAAAACAAGGGCACTTTTTAGTACCCTTGTTCCGCTACATTATCGGGGTTATTTTACCAAACGCTTACTAATTGATGGCCTTTTGGGGTCTTTACCAAATAAATACCCTTTAACGTTCCATTCAAATGGGTTACTTCTACCCCTGTTATGCTATAAATAGCAAAGGATTGGTCGGAATAAATGGTGCCATTATTGGCATAAATACCCAAGTCTTCTGTTACATCATTTACAGCTGAAGACTCGTTGCCTACCACATTTATGGTAAACTCATGACGTTTGCTTACATTACCCGCTGTAATGACTACTGCAGCACGATACGTTTTTACTTCGTCTGCAAAAAACAAAATTTCAGCATAACCTAGAGCACCATAATGATCTATTTTATTCACAAAACATCTAGTGTCATCTTCGCATTCTATATCAACCGTTGCTTTGGCGGCATTTCTTAGGGTATAGGTAAGGTACAACCACACTGCACGTCCTACTTCAACATCATCTACAGTAGTTAGCTGAACATTTTCTATTACTGGATCGATGTCTTGCATAACAGCCGAGATAGAGAACATTGGATTTTTGTAATCACCATTAAATTTAATTATCACATCGTATTTTCCGGCTACTTGAACATCAAACGACAAGTATTTTTCGAACACGGTATAACTACAATTTGCCCAAACCTTATAAGTAATGGTATTATAAAATTCACCAACAGGAATATCAACATCAGTTACTAACTTAACGGTATTGTTGTTTTCTTCTGTAAACCTATTTTGATCCAAACATTGATCGTCAGCTGTGATAACGGTAAAGGATTCGTATTGTACATAACCAAAACTTCCAGAAGGGGTTGTTAGAATAATTTTATCGGTCTTGATATTGAACTGAATGGTTACATCGGCCGATTCATTCAATATAAAACTAATATTTTCGTCTCTGCTACCATCAAATTCGGCATATCCTTCTGATGAATTTTGGGTATCCAAATAGTTGGTTCCCATCCAATCATTTGTTTTTGGACCTACTACTTTAAAACTGTACGCTCCTGCAGGTACATTTTTGTAGGTTACCTCGTAAATTCCATCCTTATCGGCATCGGTCATAACATTCGCCTCAGAATCGTCATCAGCCCACTCTATGCCATCACACCAAACACCAGTAGGATCGCTTTTACCATTACCACGAACTACGTATGTACGCCCCTCTACATTGGGAATATAGGTAGCTTCTACAGAGGCTGTCCAATCAGAAGTAAAGGTAAGGGTAAATTCAAACGTATCGCCTGCATAGCATCGGTGATTTGTTAATAAGGATTTATAGGTTTCATACAACGGATTGGGAGCATCGTAAGACAAATTAGCTGCCGACCCCATTATTACCTCACCGTTTAAATCTGCAAAAGTAAAAGAATGAGAATAACCACTTGCGTTGCTAGGAATTTGATAGGTACCCTTATACACTCCATTACCATTAAACTGCATAGGTGTATTGCTGTTGATGTATAATTGATAATCGCGGTCTACGTCAAACACTTTTTCTTGGGTTTCGCCAATCACCTTAAATGCACCTGTTGATAATTGGAATTCGATGCGTGTAACATGGATAATATCTGCTACGCTAAGTTCAAACTCAGCATTAGGCTGCAAGGTATAAGAAACACCTGGCTCTATTTTTGTCATTTCGTCTACACCAAATAGATAAGTTGGATAGCTATTAGGTTTTACTACAATAGGTCCGTTATTGTTCTGCAAATAAAACAACCCTGTCAATGCGGTAGGTTCTTCAAAATTGATGTAGTATAGATCGTTATTAGTAGTGGTAAATTTCCATTTTTCTTGAAACAGATGATTAGTTGCTTGACCATATAACCAAATATCTGCCACTGTTGCAGGAGTTTCGGGCTCGCAACTTTGCCATCCAGTAATAATTTTATCTAAGGTTTGAGTTCTAGAAAGCGCCGAAAAATACAAATCATTGGTGGTCGCTTCGTAAGCAATTGAACTGGTTTTAAGAACGGCTGCCAAACTATCCATTTTAGCCTGCAAAATAGTTAAATTTAAAGCGCCATCAGCACCTGTGTGTTTAGCCCAACGTTCTTGAACTACCTTTTTAAACTTACAGTCGCCTAAAATACCATTACAATTATCTATATTATAACCTGTCCACCAAAATGGAGTTGGGAATGCATCACGATAATAATTTGAACTTTCTACCAACAAGCCACTAACACCACCTTGCCAACCTAGTTCGTAGTCCCAAATAGGATTGGCTACAATTTTATCGTCTAGCGAATTTAAGGTAAAGAAGCAAGAGATTCTGTACGCATCGGCATTGGCCGTAAATTCGTTGATTATAAACCAATCTGCCCAACTCTGATAATCAATAATATTGGCCAACGCCTCGTAATTGTTGTCTAAAATAGCCGCTTCCATGGCTTCAAATTTGGCTTTTACACCTTGTACTTTCTTATCCCATGGCTCGTCGTCATACAAATTACCTTCGTCATCAAATTTAGCAATATCCTCGCGTTCTGGATAATCTATTTCAAAAGCCTGATCAACTATTAGGTTGTAAGTAGAAATATTTGTTCTACCAGTATAATTGGTTGTAAAGGTAGAACGTTTACTATCTTCGTTGGCTCCTACAGTACCCGTATAACGGTCTACCAAATCGGTTTTATCAAATTTAATGATATAACCATTATCCTTGTCTATGTTTACACGGCTTTTGTCTTGGGTAATTTTATCCATAAACACGTAAATACCTTTGTATTCACCGTCAACGTATAATTCTACATACCTACATTTTACGCCCCACAATCCTGTCATTTTTGCATATTGATGATACGATAACACATTGCGCATGTAACTATAATCGGTAGCAGAAGCATACAAAACCCAATCTTTATTGGCAGCTTGGTCAAACATACCAAATTTTTTGGTTTTCACTTCACCTAGTTTTTTTGCGTCGCAATTTTTATCACCCGTTACAAAGGCATAGCTTTTCTTGTTATGATACAAACTAGAAGAACCACGGTAGTTCATGCGTGCTTTGCGGTCGTAGTGCAATACAGACGCATTATTGGCATCATTTTGAGTAACAGTTCCTCCGTCTTTATTCCACAAGATTTTTACATCTACACTGCGTTTGGCTTTTGCAGCTGCTAGCCCATCGTTATCTACCAAGCTATTAACTTCTGGAAAATCCTTTGACGTTCTAACCAATACAACAGGTAAATTACTACTAAATGTTACCTTCGGGCCTTGGTTATCTTCTATTTGAAGAACATTAGAAACATAAGTGGTTACCACGCCTGCTACATCGTACGATAATAAGCAACGATAGTAACCTGCCTTATTAGGGCGTATATTATCCCAAGTAGCGCCATCACCACCGTTATAAACGGTCCAAGTAGTTTCATCGGCAGAAACTTCCCATTGGTACGAAACTTCTGCATCTTCTATATTTGGCAATTTTGACACATATAAACCAGCAAAATCAGTAAAATCGTTTACGTTAATGCTCAGTCTATTTCTAATAGCAGCAATGGTTACTTGATCCGTTACATAATCTGCATCTTGAATAACGGAAGGTTCTGGAATCGCCATTAGCCCACTGAATGCGCAAAATAGCGTGATTAAAAAAGTAAAAAATCTTTTCATAAGCTTATATTTATTTGAGTAATTATCTGATAAATGCAAACGTTTTCTGCTTGAAAGAAAAAAAACAACGCCAGTAGCGTTGACACATGCATATTTATTATGCAAATATAATATTTTTTTACACATTCCAATTTTTCTGCTAAAAATTGTGTGTTACTAAGAATTTGAGTAACTTTGTACCACTATCCAACATTATGGCAAAGATCTTACTCATCGACACTTCGACAGAGGTATGTTTGGTGGCGCTTTCTGAAAACAACCAAGTTATTGCTTCGCGCATCGACACCAACGGACAAAACCACAGCAAACTAATTGGCACTTTTGTACAAGATATTTTACAAGAGGTGGGCATTGCTGCGCAAGCACTGGATGCGGTAGCCTTAAGTGCAGGCCCTGGTTCTTATACGGGTTTGCGCATAGGCACATCGTTTGTAAAAGGACTGTGTTTTGGGGTAAACATTCCGGTTATTACCTTGCCCACCTTGCAAATATTGGCACAAGAAACCCTACTGCAACAACCTAGTATAGCAGAGAATGCACACCTATGCCCCATGATTGACGCCCGTCGCATGGAGGTGTACACCGCTGTTTACACCACACAACTAGCAGAAAAAGCAGCAGCATGGCCCGAGATTGTAACCGAATCATCGTTTGCAACCTATTTAGAACAACCCACCTACTTTTTTGGCAATGGTTCGGACAAATGCAAAGCAACCCTTACCCATGCCAATGCCCATTTTATACCAGGCATACAACCCTCGGCAACAGCCATGATGCTATTGGCAGAAAAAGCCTTTGAGCAAAAGCAATTTGCCGATACGGCTTATTTTGAACCTTTTTACTTAAAAGAATTTATGGCCACCATGCCTAAAAACAAAATCTTTTAATAGGATATGGAATACTATACCACCAAGAACAAATTGATTTTAACCGAATACGGTCGTAACATTCAACAAATGGTTGAATATGCCATGACCATCGAAGACAGGGACGAACGTACTCGCTGCGTAAAAACCATCATCAACATTATGGGAAATCTTTTCCCTCACTTGCGTGACGTAAACGACTTTAAGCACAAGCTATGGGACCACTTGGCCATGATGTCTAACTATCAATTGGATATTGATTACCCATACGAGGTGGTTAAACCTGCCGATTTACAAACCAAACCCGACAAAATTCCCTATCCTAATCGCAATATTAAAGACAGGCATTACGGCAATAACCTACCCCGTTTTGTAAAAGCGGCAACCGAGCTAGAAAATCCCGAATTAGCCGACAAACTGATAGGCATCTTGGCCAATCAGATGAAAAAATACATGGTTACCTGGAACAAAGACAACGTAGAAGACCAAAAGATTTTTGACGACATTGCCGGCATGACAGACGGAAGAATTCAACTTAACGAGAACAGTTTTAAGTTGAAAGAATCCAAAGATTTTACCGCACCCGTAAAGAAAAAACAAGTGTGGAACAACCACAAAAATAACTATAAAAAATAACCCCTCCCTATGGCAGCATTTCAAATAGAAGGCGGACATCGTTTAAGCGGAAGCATTACCCCACAAGGGGCTAAAAACGAAGCATTGCAAGTGCTTTGTGCTTGTTTACTAACCCAAGACGAGGTAACTATTCATAATTTACCTCAAATTGCCGACGTGCTACACCTTATTGAGCTACTAGACAAAATGGGGGTAAAGGTAACGCGCATTAGCGAACACAGCTATAGTTTTAAAGCCGAAAACATCCAAACCGACTACCTGTTTGATGCCGATTACTACCATCGCTGCACCACCTTGCGTGGTTCGGTCATGCTAATAGGCCCGATGTTGGCTCGTTACCACCGTGCTATTTTACCTCAACCCGGAGGCGATAAAATTGGCCGTCGCCACTTAGACACCCACTTTGACGGGCTATGCAAACTAGGTGCCTCGTTTACATACAATGCCGACCAACGACTATACGATGCCACAGTCAACCAATTAAATGGTTGCTACATGCTACTAGACGAAGCATCGGTTACCGGTACGGCTAACATTGTAATGGCTGCCGTATTAGCAGAAGGCACTACCACCATTTACAACGCCGCTTGCGAGCCTTACTTGCAACAATTGTGCAAAATGCTTTGCAACATGGGGGCAAAAATAGAAGGTATTGGCTCTAATTTGCTTACCATAACCGGGGTAAAAAGCCTACACGGCTGCACCCACACCATTTTGCCCGATATGATTGAGGTGGGTAGTTTTATAGGCATGGCTGCCATGACGGGTAGCGAAATCTTAATCAAAAACGTATCGTTGCCCAACTTAGGCATCATTCCCCAAAGTTTTAGAAAATTAGGCATTGAAATCATAGAACAAGGCGACGATATTTTGGTACCTGCGCAAGACCATTTTACCATACAATCGTACATAGATGGCAGTATTTTAACCATAGCCGATGCCCCTTGGCCCGGACTTACCCCCGACTTAATTAGCGTATTGCTAGTAGTGGCCACCAAAGCCAAAGGCAGCGTGCTGATTCATCAAAAAATGTTTGAGAGCCGTTTGTTTTTTGTAGACAAATTGATTGATATGGGGGCGCAAATTATTTTATGTGACCCACACCGTGCCAGCATCATTGGGCTAGGAGAAAACTTCCATTTACGCCCTGCCGTGATGAGTTCGCCCGACATCAGGGCTGGTATTGCTTTGTTAATTGCCGCATTAAGCGCCAACGGGGTAAGCACCATTCACAACATCGACCAAATAGACCGCGGCTACGAAAACATCGACCAACGCTTAGCTGCCTTGGGCGCAAAAATAAAACGCATCTCTTAACTAGGATAAAAAAAGAAAGGGCTTATTACTTAAGCCCTTTTAATATGAAGTTAGCAATGTGCTCTTTACGCTGATGCATGCGTTCTGCCACCGATTCTTTGGTATAGGGTACTTCCAATCCACGAATGGCATAAAAGATAATGGTAGTAGCCATTTCTACATCCATCGGTTCAAAGCAACCCTTTTCTACCCCCTCGGTTAACAATTGACGTAACATGCGCATTTCTTGCACATCGGTACGCAAACGCACCTGCTGAATTTCTTTAATATCACTAAAAAAATCGGCTTGCAAACTACCATTATGGGTAATAATCTCGTCGGTAGTAGAAAGGTGGGTATAAATAAATTCAATCAGTTTTTCTTCGGGCGATAGCTTGGTTTTCATCAGCTGTTTAAGGCGTACCATCAACAGTTCTAACTCTTGCGACACCACCGCCATGTAAACATCTTCTTTGCTTTTAAAGTAGGTATACAGCGTACGACGACCCTTGCCAGAAGCCTCGGCAATATCGTTCATAGTAGCTCTTGCTACCCCAATGCGCGCAAATACCTCGCGTGCTGCATCAATTAAAAGTTGCTTTGTTTTAGCCATATACCTTGTTAATAGCGTTGCTATTGCTACAAAATTAGCAGAATTAAATAGATTATGCAAGACTTACCACGTATTTTTGCACACTTTAAAAAAAAATGTGTACCTTTGAATGACGTAAATAAGATGCAACAGAAGATACTTACATACATCAACCAGCACCAACTACTAAAGAAAGAGCAACCTGTTTTGGTAGCCTGTAGTGGCGGAGCCGACTCGGTAGCCCTGTTGCATTTACTAGTACAAATGGGTTACAGTTGTACGGCATTGCATTGTAATTTTCATTTGCGCGGCGAGGAATCAAACCGCGACGAGCAATTTATTACCACCCTGTGCGAGCAATGGCATTGTCCTATTTTGGTGCAACATTTTGACACCACCACCTATGCCCAACAACACAAACTATCCATAGAAATGGCGGCTCGCCAACTACGCTATGCTTGGTTTGAAGAGGTAAGGCAAACCACCAATGCCCAAGCCATAGCAGTGGCACACCACCAAGACGACAACATTGAAACTGCCCTGTTAAATTTAATAAGAGGTACCGGTATTCAAGGTCTTACTGGCATGCGCCCCCAAAACGGTTACATTGTACGCCCTTTGTTGGATTGCAAACGAAGCGACATTGAGCAATACTTGCAAGCCCACCAAATTAGCTACGTAACCGACTCTAGTAATTTAACTACCGATTATACCCGCAATAAAATTAGGTTGCAACTAATTCCATTGCTAAACAGCATCAATCCTTCGTTTGAGGGGGTAATGGCTACCAATATGCAAAACTTTAAGGCAACCGAACGCATTTATGCTCGTTACGTAGCCCAACAAAAAAAGATTTGGTACCAAGAAAAAGAAGGTAAAATCATTATCAACTTAAGCGGCTTAAAAGAGCAAATGGAAGCAGAAAGCCTTTTGTATGAATGGATAAAAGATTTTAAGATTCATCCTGCCGAAGTAAGCAAAATTCTGCATGCACAAACGGGCAAACGTTTTGTAAACAAACACTGCTCTATGGAGGTAAAGCGATCGCCTGTAAAGGGAAATAAAATCTTAATTATAGAAGACCTACGGGCAAACAAAGCGTAAAGCCTGCACCACCACATCTACCGTAAAACCATGTACTAAAGGTTGCAATATACCATCAATTTCCGACACGATTTCTTTGTTGGAATGCACTTTAATATGCGTAACACGTTTATTACGCACCGACGGATGCTGCAACAATCGCCCTGTAAACAACAAGGGAATAGCCTTTAGGATTTTTAAGAAAGAGAGTTCGCCCATGGCCATGACATCCAACCAACCATCGGTAGGAACAGCTAGCGGAGTTTGGCGAATGCCTCCACCCGTAAACGCCCCGTTTCCCATCGACACCGTATAACAATTAAACGATTCTGTCCAGGGTTCAGCAAGCACAGTAAGGGGTTGTGAACGGTGCTTTATAAGCGCTGCAAACAACGAAGCGGTGTACGTCCAAGCACTGCCCTTAAACTTACGTTGTAGTTTATTGGTAAGTTGAATAACACGTGCATCAAACCCAAAACCAAAAGCATTGATAAAGTAACGCACGGTTGGCTGTGGCGTGTCTAAGGTAACTTTACCCACATCTACCAAGACACTTTTGGCTTGCGCAGCCACCTCTATGGCACGTTCTATTTTTTTAATGCCCCAATAACGGGCCCAATCGTTGCCTGTACCAGCTGGCAGCAAAGCTAGGGTAACTTGGGTAGTATCAACCCCCGATTTCATGACACCATCTACCACCTCGCTTATGGTACCATCGCCACCCATCACCAATAGGTAACGATAACCCTGACGCACTAGGTCAATGGCATATTGGCGTGCATGCCCTACTTGATGCGTATAAAAAGGGGTGTACTCTATGGCATATTGCTGCAACAATTGTTGCACACGTGCCCACTTTTTTTGAGAGGTTTTACGTCCTGCCCCACAATTAGCTATCAGTGCCCAATGCGGTTTCATAGTCTACTGTTTCGTTGTAAAAGATAAGCATCTGCCAGCACCATGGCTGCCATAGCTTCTACAATGGGTACTGCACGGGGCAATACGCAGGCATCGTGACGGCCTTTGGGCTGCAAGGTTACTACGTTTCCTTCTTTATCGATGGTTTCTTGGGGTTGCATAAGCGTGGGCACGGGTTTAAACGCAACCCTAAACGTAATGGGCATACCGTTGGATATCCCCCCTTGAATACCGCCCGAATAGTTGGTACGCGTAACAACGTTACCATCAGCATCGGTTTCAAACACATCGTTTACTTCAGAACCGCGCTTATCTACTATATCAAAGCCTGCCCCGTAATCAAAGCCCTTTACCGCATTAATGGATAGCATAGCTGCCCCTAATTTGGCATGTAATTTATCGAATACGGGTTCGCCCCAACCAGCAGGCACACCGGTAATGGTACACGATATAATGCCCCCAATGGTATCGCCTTGTTGTTTAGCAGCTAAAATAGCTTGTTCAACATCGGTGCTTCCGCCTGCTTGGGTAATCGTTGCTTGTATTTGGATGTTTAAGCCTGCTTGTTTAAGTAGCAGCTGTGCCAACGCACCTGCCACTACCCTACAAGCCGTTTCGCGAGCCGAAGATCGTCCGCCACCGCGATAATCCCTAAAACCATACTTTTGGTTGTACGTATAATCGGCATGCGATGGCCTATAAACCTCGCTAATTTGACTATAATCGCCGCTGTGTTGGTTGGTATTGTAAATAACAAAGCCAATGGGTGTACCCGTGGTTTTACCTTCAAAAATACCCGACAGGAACTGTACTTTATCGGCCTCGTTGCGCGAGGTAGTAAGCGCCGATTGCCCTGGGCGACGACGATCTAACTGGGCTTGTACAAAAGCCTCATCCACCACTACACCAGCGGGACATCCATCTATTACGCCCCCCAGCGCCGCACCATGCGACTCGCCAAAGCAAGTTAGCCTAAAAAGAGTTCCAAAAGTATTCATAAAGGTCGAAAGTCGAAAGTCGAAAGTCACAAGTCACAAGTCTATTCACATCCGCCGCAAGAGCAATCGCTATCGCAAGAGCAACCACCACCGCAGTTACCGCCACAACCACCACAAGAAGGTTGCATAGCTTGTTGAATTTCTTCTAAGCTAGCTTCGCGTTTTACCAACACTTTTCCTACAAAGTGTAGGTTTTCGCCAGCCAAGGGGTGATTCAAATCGACGGTTACGGTATCGGTACCTACACTTACCACCGAAGCATTGATGCGGTTACCTTCGTTATCTTGCAAAGGAACAATATTGCCTTCGAACAAGATTTTATCGTCAATCTTGCCATCAATTTCAAAGATGTTTTTGGGCAAATCAATCACGCTTTCGTCGTCGTATTCGCCGTAAGCACGGTCGGCTGGAATGGTAAAATCAAATGTACCATCTACTTCGCAAGCCATAATGGCTTTCTCAAAATCTTCTAGCACCATGCCCAAACCGCTGTAAAAAGTAAAAGGTTGTTCGGGAGTAGTGCTTTCCATTAATTCATCTTCTTCGCCTACTTTTAAATCGTAAGTAAGGGCGATGTAATAGTTTTTTAGTTCCATTTTTTTATTGTTGAGTCGTTGAGTCGTTTAGGCGTTTAGGCGTTGAGTCGACAAGTGACAAGTGACAAGCGACGGTTGTTAATACCATTTTACTTGGCTGCCGGCATCGCTTTGTTTTTCGTATTTTAAGTCTTTAAGCAAGGTAGATTTTACCCCTATCATAAAATTATAGGTAGAATACCTGCCAATGGGCACAAAACTAGCGGACATTTGCCAACAATGCAAATCTTTTGATATGGTACAGTTTAAATAACTCCAACTATTGTTGGTAATGTCGTAATAAGTAGACATGGTAACCGCCCAAGTTGGGGTTAAATTGATACGTCCCGATATGCTTAAGTTATGGGTTAACTTGCGGTCGTATTCCATAATCTCTTCGTTAAACTTATCATAGCTATACCGAACACTATAGTTAAAGGTTAAACTCCAAGGTACCTTAAATTCAGCATAAGCCGCATCGGCTTTTTTGCGTTCTTCTTTTTCTTTTTCGGCACGCAATCCGGCATTAGCCATGGGGTCGTTGGCCTCTAATATCTGCTCCAATTCAGACTTAGGTTGTTCTTCTACAACGGGCTGGGCCGCCTTTCTTTTTTCTTTTTTAGCAAAGGTAGCATTATTAAAGGTATATCCAAAAGAAGTAGAAGCACTTTTTATACGTCCCAGTACCTTATTTTTGCTAATTTGCGACACATTCACCTTGCGCGGCCTACCTAAATCGTCCAACTGATAGGTGTAAGGGTCGAACGTCATGTCTAAGTTAAGGCTAAACTTATTCAATATTTTAAAGCGCAAATTGGTGCTAATATCCGACCAATTGAGCGAATCGGCAAACATATTGTAAGAGGTACTCATGCTTAAGTTATCAATAATGGTTACCTTTTTGGCTTGCCCTGTTGTATCGCGACTACTCCAATATTTCATTTCTACGTTATTGGCAATAGACATGGAAATAGTACCACTAGCCCCCCTACTGGGCGATCCACCGTATACGCCTCCCAAAAAATAATCGTAATAGGTAGTTTCGGTAGTTCCATCCTTTTTAGGCCTTTCGTACGACCCCCAATAGCCCCAACCCGGTGCCCCATAATCGGGCGAGAAAGAAACCCCCACCGATGGCACTAACTTATGCCTAAATACTGGCATTTTTTTGCCCGATTTGCTTTTGAGCGTATAAAAACCAAACAATTGGGTTTGCATACTAAACGACAAATCGCCATCGTAAATATTATAAAAACCATAGGTTGTATCGCGCACCACCGAACCCGACGCATCGCCTTCCCAGTTTTGCTCTACCTTTTTAAAGTACCATTTTAAACTATTGTTAAGCGATAGGTTCATGTTTAGATACTTAAACAAGGTAAACGATGCCGATATAGGTAAATTGTGTTTAACCCCATAACGCCAATCGCGCAAATAATCCATCGTTGCAAATTCGCTCTCTTTGGCCGTTACACTGTTGGTTAAGTTCATGGTGTACGACATCGAAATTTTTTCGTACCATTTTTCTTTACCCACACGTTTTTTTCGTTTAAAGGGATACTGCCTACTCATGGTTAAGTTAAGCGATGGCAATTGTAGGTTAATGGTAGAGTCGGACGTACGTTGGGTTACGTACATACTGGCCGAAAGCGAAAACGGACTATCGCCAAACTTATGGGTAAGTGTAACGGTAGAACTTTTGGTATTTTGCGATAATTCGTTGGGGTTATAATAACTATCGGTATTGTTTTGTTCGTAACTAGAAGTAGAAAAGTTAACACTGGCCGAGAACGACGTATTGGGTGTCATCTTTTTATCTTGCGTATGCGACCAAACAAATCGAAAGTCGTTGGTTTTACGGTAATCGGGCGTATTAGGCGTTCCGTATACATTCGACACGTAACTAAAGTTGAATGAACCACCAAAATGATAACGCCACTTGTACGACGATGCTAGTGATAACGACCACGAGCCTTTGGAATAAATATCGGCTGTTGCTGCCAAATCGATGTAATCGTTGATCGCAAAATAATACCCCAACCCCTTGGCATAAAAACCCCTGCTTTGTTCTTCGCCCAACGTAGGGAACAAAATACCCGACGAATACTGCGTATTGATAGGGAAATAACCAAATGGAAGGGCTAACGGAATGGGAATATCTTCTACCACCATGTAGGCAGGGCCACTTACAATATACCTACCCTGTTTCATTTTAGCTTTGGTAAGCGCCAAATAAAAGTGTGGATGTTCGTGATGATCGCAAGTGGTATACCTACCGTGTTGCAAACAATACACATCATCGCCCACTTTTTTTGTTTTCTGACTGGTAATATACCCTTCGCCTTGCTGGGTAACCGTGCCGTAAATAAAGCCTTTTTTACTTTTCATGTTGTAGTTCATGGCTTTTGACTCGACGGTTTCGCTGCCCTCTTTAAACACAGGCGTTCCTTGCAATACCCCCATCGAATCGGGCACACCCGTAGCATAGACCGTACTACTATCTAGGTTAATGCGTATAAATTCGGCCTTTAACTCCATCCCCTCGTAATACACCTGTGCATCGCCATACAGCAAGGCAATGTTCATCCCCTCCATCACAATAGAGTCGCGTGCAGAGTATTCTATATCAGAGGTAAATTGGGTAGACGAATTTTGCGACCACATTACAACCGTATGTAACAGCAGGAAGCAAAAAACAAGTATGTTAAGAAATCGTTTCAATCGCTAAATATAGAAAGCGCAAAGTTACATAAATTAGCGCATAGATAAAAAAGAATAAACCTTTTTAAGTTTTGTTTATCAAAAAAATAACTACTTTTGCAACATAGATATGACAACTATGCAGAAACACCTACTTCTTACCTTTGCCTTGTTGTGCTGCATGCTAACTGCCCACGCCTTTACAGTGGTGTTAGATGCGGGTCATGGCGGAAACGACGCTGGTGCCGTAGGCGCCTTTTCTAAAGAAAAAAACATCAACCTAAAATACACCTTAGAATTGGGCGATTTAATCAAAAAAAATCACCCCGATGTAAAAGTAATCTACACCCGCAACAAAGACGTTTTTGTTAACCTAAACGAACGCGCCCGCATTGCCAACCGCGCCAAAGCAGACCTTTTTATATCCATTCATACCAATGCTAGCAAAAACAAATCGGCCAATGGTATGGAAACCTTCACCTTAGGGGTATCGCGTAGCAAAGAAAACATGGAGGTTGCTATGCTAGAAAACTCGGTAATTCTATTAGAAGACGATTACGAAAAGAAATACGAAGGGTTTGATCCTAACTCGACCGACTCGTACATCATGTTTGAGTTTATGAAAGACCAATACATGGACAGAAGCATCAGTTGTGCCGATTTAATTCAACAAAACATGATAAATGCTTCTAAACGCAACAACCGTGGGGTTAGACAAGCGGGATTCTTGGTTTTGCGTGCCACTACCATGCCTTCTATTTTGATTGAGTTAGGCTTTATATCGAACAAAGAAGAAGAAAAATTCTTAAACAATAGCGACAATCAAACCAAAATTTGTAAGGCGATTTACCAAGCGTTTACCGACTATAAACACAATATTGACAAGAAAAACGGCAAGGATAGCGAAAGTGGTTCGGGCGCTTCGACAAGCTCAGCGACCGAGAATAGTCAAGAGTCGAAAGTCGAAAGTCAAAAGTCAGAAGTAGAAAGTCAAAAGTCGAAAGTCGAAAGTCAAAGCAAGCCGAGTGCAGAGACAAATTCATTTGGCTATGCCGAGGCGCAGCCTGACTTCATGAGCGAAGCGAATAAAAGTCAAAAGTCGAAAGTTGATGAATCGTTGAATCGCAAAACTAATGAATCGACTAAACAACTCAACGACTCAACAATCGAATACTATTGGCAAATATTGGTATCGAAAAACAACTACAACCTTACCAACAAGGTATTTCATGGGTTAATCATAGGCAATGTAAAACACGAAAATAACGTGTACAAATACTTGGTTGGGCCAGCTAGTAGCAAAGAAGAAATTGAAAAACAACGCAACAACATTAAACAATATTTTCCAGATGCATTTATAGTAACGTATCAAGACGGAAAACGCGTTTACCTAGATTAATACATAGACTTTTAATAAAATAGCGATATGAAAAAATTTAAATTATCACGCGAAGTCAAAATTGGTATTGTGGTTATTGTGGCATTGGGCATGCTTTATTTTGGCTTAAACTACCTAAAAGGCATCAACATTTTTCAGCCTACTACCTATTTTTACGCCCAATACGAGCGCGTAGATGGTATTGTTCCCACTACCCCCGTTATGATTAACGGTTATCAAGTAGGACACGTTAGCGAAATTATATTCGACTACACCAAAGAAGCCCCTATTACCCTTCAAATTACAGTCGATAACAAACTAGTAGTTCCCAAAGGTACCATAGCCGAAGTGTACGACACGGGATTAATGGGCGACAAGGCTATCCAACTACGATTAGGTTATAGCGATCAATTCATGCAACCTGGCGACACCCTAAGAACAGGCATACAAAATGGGTTAATGGCCGCCGTAACCGACGCATTGGTTGAACCGGTAAAAGCCATGATGCCCCAATTGGATTCTACACTAAGAGCCATCAACCAAACGGTAAATAGCGAGCGAATTGAGAAGATCCTTGCCGATTTAGAAACCAGCATGGCAAACATCAAAAGCATGAGTACTGATTTAAAGAACAATGTTCCTGGCACCTTAGCCAAAGTAGATACCATTGCTACTAACTTTGCCGCTGTAAGCGACGAGATAGCCGCCGTTCAATGGGATAGCACGCTAAACAACATCGAAGCTTTAATTGCCAATTTAGAATACGTAAGCAATCAATTTAAAAGCACCGACAACTCGTTGGGAGCCTTGCTTAACGACAAAGATTTGTACCAAAACCTAGACTCAACTGTTCAAAGTGCCAATGCACTACTAATTGACCTGAAAGAGAACCCCAAACGTTACGTTCACTTCTCTGTTTTTGGTAGCAAAGAGAAAAAAGAAGCAAAAAAATAAAATAACATTTTTAACAGATTTTAACACATCGTAAGAACCTGCTGAAAATGAGCAGGTTCTTATTTTTTTTGCAAAAGTTGCGGGAATTTTATCGCAAACATTAAATATTTGAGGTTCAATGATTTCAAAAAATAAGCATTTGTAAATATTTGATTTTCTGCAGTTTACAACAATGATTTATTTATCAAATAGTTATAGTTTTTTTTAGAAATCCAAACTTTTAGTGATTTTTTTTTTCACAAAAAAAGATAGACTTTTGCAACACATCAAAACGAAACCTTAAAAACGTACTCATAAAAATGAACGAAAATTTAACACAAATATGGAATGACTGTTTAGCCGTTATCAAAGACAACGTAGACATTGATGCATTTGATACATGGTTCAGCCCCATAGAGCCCATCAGCTACCAAAATGATGTGCTTACCATTATGGTGCCCAGTCAATTCTACTATGAGTACATCGACGAACAATACGCAGGTTTGTTAAGTACTACCCTTAGCCGTATTTGCGGACGTCATACCAAATTAATGTATCGCGTTGTAGTAGACCAAGCCATTAAACGCGGAGGTACTACCGATATGGTTGGTTTAGACAAACACATAGAACGCAAAAAAAATCAAGGTTCCGATTTTGAATCCAACCTAAACTACAAACTTACGTTCAACAACTTTGTAGAAGGCGAATGCAACAAACTTACCCGCACCGCTGGTATCAACATTGCAAGCCAACCAGGCAAAACCATTTTCAACCCTTTGTTTATATACGGCAAATCGGGTGTGGGTAAAACTCACTTGGCCAATGCCATTGGTATTAAAACCAAAGAATTGCACCCACAAAAACGCATTCTTTACGTTTCGGCCAACTTATTCCAATTGCAATACACCGAGGCTAGCAGAAATGGTCAAACCAACGATTTCTTGAATTTCTACCAAACCGTAGACGTTCTTATCATCGACGATATTCAAGAATTTGGCGAAGGCAAGAAAACTGCCACCCAAAACACCTTCTTCCATATCTTTAACCACTTGCACCAATCGGGCAAGCAATTGATTCTAACCTGCGACAAAAAACCCGCTGAATTAGAAGGATTGGAAGAACGTTTATTAAACCGCTTTAAATGGGGTTTATCGGCAGAGCTAGAATCGCCCGACTTTGCTACCCGTAAATCGATTTTGCAACAAAAAGCCGAAAAAGACGGCCTAAAATTGCCCGAAAACATCATCAACTACATTGCCGAACATGTAACCGACAATGTACGTAACCTAGAGGGTACCATTATCTCGTTGATTGCCCAATCTACGCTAAACCAACGCACCATCAACCTAGATTTAGCCAAGAAAGTAGTAAGCAATTTGGTAGGCACCAACGAAGAAAAACAAAACATTCCTGCCATACTAAATGCAGTATGTCAATACTTTGGCATTACTTCAGAGCAGTTGCAATCGGCATCGCGCAAACGCGAAATTGTACAAGCCCGCCAAGTGGCCATGTACTTTGCTAGCAAATTAACCGAAGAAACCCTTACCACCATTGGCACCACCATTGGCAAACGCAACCATGCTACCGTATTGCACGCTTGCAAAACCGTTAGCGACTTAATTGATACCGACAAACATTTCCGTCACAGTATCGAAGAATTAGAACAAAAACTAAACGCGCTATAATTTAACCATATGGTATACAAATTTATTTTAATATCAGACGAAGAAGATCAATTCATGAGAGAAATCTCGATTGATTCTGAAGCAAGTTTCTTGGATCTTCATAATGCCATTCTTGATGCCGTTAACTACGACAAAGATGCCATGACCTCTTTCTTTATTTGCAACGAAGATTGGGAAAAAGAACAAGAAATCACCTTGGTCGAGATGGACACCGACGCTGATACAGACAACTACGTAATGGAAGATACGCGTTTGGAAGAATTGATTACAGAAGAACACCAAAAAGTATTGTACGTATTTGACTATATTTCGGACAGAGCTTTCTTTATGGAACTTAAAGAAGCCATTCCAGGTCAAGACCTACCTGCTGCCATCTGCTCGGCATCGATGGGCAATGCCCCCGAACAATACAAACTAGAAGATATTGAATCGCTAACTACCACCGTTAAAAAAGACACCGAATTGTTTGACGAAAACTTTTACGGAGACGAAGGGTTTGACATGGACGAGTTAGACAACGAAAGTTTTAGCGACATGAACTTTGACGATGATTTTTCATTGTCATGAAACACTTAATTGTACTTTTAGGACCTACAGGCGTTGGGAAAACCGATTTAAGCATTCGGTTGGCTCAACGCTTTGGTGCTTCTATAGTATCAGCCGATTCTAGGCAAATCTACCAAGGCATAGAAATTGGCACCGCAGCCCCTACCCCAGAGCAACTAGCCCAAGTGCCCCACTATTTTATTGGCACCCACACCCTAGAACAACCCTACAGTGCTGGTCAATACGAATTGGATGCCTTGCAAACATTAGAAACCTTGTTCCAAACCAACGACTACGCCGTATTAACAGGCGGTTCAATGATGTACATTGATGCCGTATGCAATGGCATGGACGATATTCCTACGGTAAGCGAAGAAATACGCACACACGTACAAAACCTCTATCAAACACAAGGGCTACCCGTTTTGCAAGAAATGCTTAAAGCATTAGACCCCGAACATTACAACAAAGTAGATTTGTGCAACTACCGTCGGGTAATGCACGCCGTAGAAGTCTGTTTAGAAATGGGCAAACCCTACTCTAGTCTGCTTACCCATCGTAAAAAAGAAAGACCCTTTAGCATCATAAAAATTGGTTTGAACCGACCACGTCCCGAACTATACGAGCGCATCAACCAACGCGTAGAAATCATGATTGCAGACGGACTGGAAGAAGAAGCCAAACGCGCCTACCCATACAAGCACAACAACTCGCTTAACACCGTTGGTTTTAAGGAGTGGTTTGATTTTTGGGATGGCAAAATAGAAAGCAAAGAGCGCGTTATCGAACTCATCCAGCAAAACTCGCGCCACTATGCCAAGCGCCAACTTACTTGGTTTAACCGCGACACAGACATCACCTGGTTTCACCCCGACGACGAAGCCGGAATTGTTTCTTTTATTGGTGAGTCGGTGAGGCGGTGATTCGGTGATTCGGTGATTCGATGAGGCGATGCAATCTGACGACATTTGGTGGAGGTCGGAAAAAGATTTATATGTGCAAAAACGTTAAGCAAAATGTGTTGTTTGAGCGAAGCGAGTTCACATTTTGTAGTTTTTGTATGTGTAAATCCCGGCCGGAAACCAAGTCGGAAGA
>JAFOFC010000033.1 GCA_017387515.1 Paludibacteraceae bacterium | reverse complement strand
AGCATGAGGAGCTTAAAAAAGAATCTAAAAGAGAAGTAAAACGTGAACGCTTTAAGTTTAGTATGTGTAATATTAAAATAGGTGAGAAGGTTATGTTTGTACCAACTGGCGTTTGGGTGAAAGTTGCTTCCGATGATACTATTGAATACCAAGATAGAATTTATAAGTTGTCGCCTTTTGTTGGCACGTTTATGCCAGAAGAAAAAAGAAATACTTCTGGTGCTTATCAAGGAGCAAAATTTTTCTCCTATAACGGAAAAATCCTTGATGATATAAGAAAAGAAAATGAATAAATTCCCTTAATCATTCTCATTTTCAGTACATTTTGAATTAACCCTTGATTTTCCAACTTAAAAATTTACTACTATGAAAGTGTGTCGTTTCTTTATTTTGTTGGTAATGACAGTGTTGTGTATGGCGTGCCAGAACGATGAACCTGGACAATATACGCAACTTACCGACGAAAATTATGCGTTGGCCGAGAGCCAAATTATTTTTGCAGATTATGTAAACAGGGCTGCCCAATTTACGGGTACCAATGGGGTGGGGGTGCTTTACCATGTGCGCACGGCTGCCGACCCAAACGATAAAACGGTGGTACGTATTAATTTTGATACCCGATATTCTTTCGCGGTATTGGATTTAACGAGCGATGCTACCATTACCATGCCTCAAACCAATGGCAGGTACCAAAGTGTTTGGTTTGTAACCGAGGAACATTATAATCCAATGGCTATTACCGCGCCAGGTACTTATACCATAACACAAAAGGCTATGGGTAGCAAGTATGTGCTGGCTATTTTTAGAACGCAAGTAAATATGCAAGATGAGGCTGATATGCAGGCAGTAACGCAGCTTCAAGATGCTATTACTTTGACGCAAGCAGACAGAGGCCAGTATATAGTAACCAATAATTGGAATATGGACGATGTGTTGGCTATGCGTAAAAAGTACCAAAACATTGCTGTAGAAAAGAACATTCCTACGTCAGAAATGTTTGGTAAAAAAGGCGAGGTAAGTTTAGAAAATCACAATTGTGGTGTGGCTTGTGGTTGGGGAGGCTTTACGCCCGATCAGGCTGTGTATTTAAACTACACGAATAATCAAAATAAACCTTGTACCTTGCTTTTAAAGGATGTTCCTGTGGCAGATAACGCTTTTTGGTCTGTTACGGTTTACGATTCAGATGGCTATCCTCAAGGTGAATATTACAATTGCAACAGTTCTTTTGCTACCAGTAACGCAGCCGGAGAAGTGCTAATACACTTTGGTGGAGATGATAAAACGGTCGATAATTATTTGGACATTTTCCCTGGCTGGACTTTTATTCTTCGCTTGTATTTGCCGCAAGAAGCCTACTTTAATGGCACCTGGCAGCAACCTGCATTGGTGTATTAAATTTATCCTAGTTTCCGCTTTCAACTCTCATTTTTTTTAATTATCTTTGCACCCGCATTCGTGTAATGCACTGAAGTTATTAATTTTTAAATTATTATTTGAAATGGCAACTAAAATTAGATTGCAAAGATTCGGCCGCAAATCTTATGCGTATTATCACATTGTTGTAGCCGATGTAAGAGCGCCACGTGATGGTAGATTTATTGAGCGTATTGGTTCGTACAACCCTAACACCAATCCTGCTACAGTAAATTTGGACTTCGAAGCTGCTTTAAAATGGGTTAACTGTGGTGCACAACCAACCGACACTGTTCGTAACATTTTGTCTAGCGAAGGTGTTATGTTGATGAAACACTTACAAGGTGGTGTTAAAAAAGGCGCCTTTACCGAAGAAGTAGCAAAACAAAAATTTGAAGCTTGGAAAGCTGGTAAAGACAAAGCAAACGACCAAGTTGTTGCTAAATTGGCTGCTAGCAAAGAAGCTTCTGCTAAAGAACGTTTGGAAGCTGAAAAAGCTGCTAACAAAGCTAAAGCTGCTCAAATCGCTGCTAAAAAAGCTGAATTGTTGGCTGCTCAAGAAGCTGCTGCTGCCGAAGCCGCTGCCGAAGAAGCTCCAGCTGAAGCTGCTGCAGAATAATTGTAGCATCGCAAAGCAAACACAAAGGGAACCTCAATCGGTTCCCTTTTTCGCTTATAGAAAATATCAATTCACTCATCATTCGGTCCCTGAGCTTGTTGACGTGTTGTTGATCGATAGGGAAAAAGGGCCCGAATAACCGATTAACCGATTAGTCGATTAGTCGGAGCGTAGCGACAATAATATGATTAACGAATACGACATCCGCGTTTTGCCCAAAATAGCATCGGCCGAAAAATTCTTAAAAGAATACATTGCCCAAGAAAAAGCCATAGCTGTAAAAGATATTACGGCTGTTCAGGTGTTGCGTCGTTCTATCGATGCTAGGCAACGTACGGTTTTTATGAACCTTAAGGTGCGTGTTTTTGTGCGCGAACAACCTACGGCGCCAGTGTTGTTGCAAAATAATTACCACGATGTTACGGGTAAACCCCAAGTAGTGGTGGTGGGTGCTGGTCCTGCTGGCTTGTTTGCGGCTTTGCGTTTAATTGAATTAGACAAACGCCCCATTGTGTTGGAACGTGGTAAAAATGTAACCGATCGTAAACGCGATTTGGCGCAAATTTCGCGTCAGCACAAGGTAGATCCCGAGTCTAACTACAGTTTTGGCGAAGGGGGTGCTGGGGCTTATTCTGACGGAAAATTATACACCCGTAGCAAAAAGAAAGGCGATGTAAACCGCATTTTGTCTATTTTTTGCGAGCACGGGGCTAATCCCAATATTTTGGTGGATGTGCATCCGCACATAGGTACCGATAAGTTGCCCGATGTAATTAAAAACATGCGTCAGCGCATTATTGCTTGCGGTGGCGAGGTGCATTTTCAGACCAAAGTAACCGATTTGCTTGTTGAGAATGACCAAGTAAAAGGCGTTGAAACGCACGATGGAAAAACTTTTTTAGGTCCTGTAATTTTGGCTACAGGGCATTCGGCGCGCGATGTGTACCAAATGCTGCATCGCAAGCAAATTACCATCGAAGCCAAAGGTATTGCCGTTGGGGTACGTTTGGAACATCCGCAAACCCTTATCGACAAAATGCAATACCACAGCCCCAAGGGTCGTGGTCAGTACCTACCTGCTGCCGAGTACAGCTTTGTAACGCAAGTAGAGGGCAGGGGGGTGTATTCGTTTTGCATGTGCCCAGGTGGTTTTGTGGTGCCTGCAGCTAGCGGCCCCGAGCAGGTGGTGGTAAACGGTATGTCGCCTTCAAACCGTGGTTCTAAGTGGGCTAACTCGGGCATGGTGGTAGAGGTGCGTCCCGAAGATTTGCCGCTAGACAAAGATGTTCCGCCTGTATTTAATGTAATGCAATTTCAGCAAACCATGGAGCGCGATGCCTATGTAAATGGCGGTATGAGTCAAGTAGCCCCTGCGCAACGCATGGTCGATTTTGTAAACCGCAAAATGTCTTTCAACTTGCCCGAAAGTTCGTATGTGCCAGGATTGCTATCGTCTCCTTTGCATTTCTTATTGCCTACAGAGGTGTCTAAACGCTTGCAACAAGGTTTTAAAGCCTTTGGTAAGTGGAGCAAGTCGTTTTTAACCAACGATGCCTTGTTAATTGGGGTAGAAACGCGTACATCGGCGCCTATTCGTATTTTGCGCGATAATGTTACGCTTCAACACGTTCAACTAAAAGGGTTGTACCCTTGTGGCGAAGGGGCAGGGTATGCTGGTGGTATCGTCTCGGCCGCCATCGATGGCGAACGCTGCGCCGAACAATGCGCTCTTCTCTTTTAATGCTTAATGCTGAATTCAAACAAGTTTGACTCTGCATATGGTTTGTACAAAACTCCTAACTTCTAACTCCTAACTCCTAACTTTTTTGCCTATATTGCGCCGTTTTTCGTAAATAATCCCTATATTTGCCCTGTTATTAGAAAATGTAAGTGAGTTACATTGATAAATTTTTAGCAAAGTAATTAAGTTAGATTTCTTTTAATTGGCAAAAAGATGAAAAACAAGTACATCGATTTAATTGAACAAACCGCCGATTTTCCTACCGACGAGTTCAAAGTAATTGACAATGAATTGTATTTCAATGATATACCTTTAATGGATATTATTGAACAGTACGGCACTCCGCTTAAAATTACTTACCTGCCACGCATTACACAGCAAATTCAAAAAGCGCGCAGAATGTTTAATGTGGCCATGGCAAAAGTAGATTACAATGCCGATTATCATTATTGCTATTGTACCAAAAGCTCGCATTTCTCTTTTGTAATGGAAGAAGTGCTTAAAAACGGTGTAAACGTAGAAACATCGTCGGCTTTTGATATTAACTTAATTGAAAACCTACACGAATCGGGCCATCTTAAAAAAGATACCTATATTATATGTAATGGTTTTAAACGTCCACAGTACGTAGAAAACATTCAAAGCCTTATTAACAATGGTTTTGAAAACCTTGTGGCCATTTTAGATAATAAGTTTGAGTTGGATTTGTTGCTAAATGGTGCCGAAAAGAAATTTAAAGTAGGCATTCGTATTGCATCCGAAGAAGAACCTAAGTTTGATTTTTATACCTCGCGTTTGGGTATTCGTCACAACGATATTTTGCCTTACTATTACGAAAAAATTAAGGACAATCCAAAGATTGAACTTAAAATGCTTCACTTCTTTATCAATACCGGTATTAAAGATACCGCTTACTATTGGAGTGAATTAAGCAAGGCAGTTGAACTATATTGCGAGCTTAAAAAGATTTGTCCCGAACTAGATAGTTTGGATATTGGTGGCGGTTTCCCCATTGCTACTCACTTAGACCATAATTACGATTACGAGTACATGGCCGAAGAAATTGTGGCACAAATTAAAAATATTTGTACCCTAAACGGCGTACCCGAACCCAATATCTTTACCGAATTTGGATCGTTTACCGTAGGCGAAAGTGGTGCAATTTTGTACAGCATTGTTAACCAAAAACAACAAAACGACCGCGAGTCGTGGAACATGATTGACAGTTCTTTCATTACCACTTTACCCGATACTTGGGCCATTAACCAACGTTACATTTTGCTTGCTGTTAACAATTGGGACAAAGAATACCAACGTGTTCACCTAGGTGGGCTAACTTGCGACAGCGAAGACTTTTACAGTGCTGGCCATAATAACGCTATTTTCTTGCCAAAAATAGATCCTAAAGCCGAACAACCTCAATACATTGGTTTGTTCCATACCGGTGCTTACCAAGAATCGTTGGCAGGTTTTGGTGGCATTCAACACTGCCTAATTCCATCGCCCAAGCACGTAGTAATTGGCCTAGACGAAGATGGCGAGTATTATACCAAGCTATTTGCCAAAGAGCAGTCGTATAAGTCGATGCTAAAAATCCTAGGCTATTAAAATACAATTAGGAATTAGGAATGTGGAATGAGGAATATAACTCCTAACTCCTAATTCCTAACTCCTAACTCCTAATTCCTAATTAATTATGCTTTTTGGAGATTTTGAACAACAATACCGCGAATACGCAAACGCAAAATTTGCTATTTTGCCCGTACCTTACGATGCTACTAGCACGTGGGTAAAAGGTGCCGACAAAGGCCCCGAAGCTTTTTTAGATGCATCGTTCACCTTAGAAAACTACGATGTAGAAACAGGTACCGAAGCCTACAAACACGGCATTGCAACCTTGCCTTTTGTAACCGAAGACCGCACCCCCGAATTGCTTTGCAACCAGGTGCAACAAGAGGTAACCACCTTATTAAACGATGGTAAATTTCCTGTAACCATTGGTGGTAACCATACGGTTAGCATTGGCGCTATCCGTGCCATGGCGCAAAAATACAACAACCTAACCGTATTGCAATTGGATGCACATTCCGATTTGCGCCCATCGTACGAAGGCTCTGAACTAAACCATGCTTGTGTAATGAACCGCGCTGCCGAAGTAGCCAAAATTACCCAAGTAGGCATTCGTAGCCAATGTGTAGAAGAATTGCCTTTCTTTGAAAAAGACCGTTTGTTCTATGCACATCAAATTTTCAATAACAACCAATGGCAAACCAAAGCCATCGATACCCTTACCGAAAATGTGTACGTAACCATCGATTTGGATGTATTCGACCCATCGGTATTGCCTTCAACCGGCACTCCCGAACCAGGCGGATTAACCTATTACCAAGTGTTGCACTTTTTGCGCAGTGTATTTGCTAATCGCAATGTAGTGGGCTTTGATATTGTAGAACTTTGCCCAAATCCTATCGATAAAGCATCCGATTACCTAGCCGCCCGCTTGGCTTACCAACTAATGACTTACCAAACCCTAAAATGGAAGTAAAAATAGAGCCATCTTGGCAAAAAATATTGCAAAAAGAATTTGACCAACCGTATTTTGAGCAGTTGGTCAAATTTGTTAAAGAGGAATATGCTACGCAAACCATTTTTCCTCCAGCAGGCCAAATTTTTAATGCCTTTAATTCGTGTCCTTTTAACGATGTTCGTGTGGTAATTTTAGGGCAAGACCCTTACCACGGGGCAGGGCAGGCGCATGGTTTGTGCTTTTCGGTAAACGATGGGGTGCCTTTTCCACCATCGTTGCTAAACATTTGCAAAGAAATGGCCGATGATATGGGCAAACCCATGCCCACATCGGGCAATTTACAATACCTGGCCAATCAAGGTGTACTACTGCTAAACGCTACCTTAACCGTGCGCAGCGGACAAGCAGGATCGCATCAAGGCAAGGGGTGGGAAACCTTTACCGATGCAGTTATAAAAGCCATATCCGATTCCAAGCAAAACGTGGTGTTTTTACTGTGGGGTGCCTATGCAGGTGGTAAAAGCAAATTTATCGATGCCACCAAACACCTAATCTTAAAAGCCCCCCATCCATCACCCTTATCCTCATACCGCGGTTTCTTTGGCTGCAAACACTTTAGCCAGGCCAACACCTACCTCCAACAACACGGCCTACCACCCATCAAATGGTAGAAGATAATATCGGCTCTCCGTTTTCATCTAACGGAAGATTTATAATAAAATTCTTTGCAGCTAAAATATTTTGCAGTATCTTTGCGAAAGCTTTTGAACGTTGCGGCTGTCTCTGAACAGTATTAGAACCTTCGTTCGAAAGCTTTTTTTGTTCTTTTATTTCGTGCAAGTAAAATCTGTTATCTTGCATTTTTGTAATAACCACGCTGCAAATAAACCTTTCTTCCTTTATTATAATAGGTGCAGAAATTACTGCGCTATTATAATTTCTTCCCTTGTGATTAAAATCATAATCAATTAGAATTCCTTTTTCAATAACGTCTTTTACTGCTGCATATGCAATTGCTTTTTTACGTCCCATGCCATGAGCAAGGCTATCGTCTGCTCCTTTTTTATCCAAAATAACATTCCCAAAGTAAGGACTGTAGGCAATCCCTCCAAGTTCTTGGAAATATTCAGATACTTGCTCTGTTAGAGTTTTCCCAGGAATAGGCTCAAATTCTGTTCCGTTTAATGCAGATACAGGTTTTGCATCTAATAAGAATTTGCATTTATACCAATTCTCCCAATCTCCATAAGTGTCTTTAAACGAACTGGTCCTAACCCAAATCCATTGTTGCGGAGTTAGCTGTGTAGGCAAACCATGTAGTCCTTTTAAGTATATACCAGCTTTAGTGCAGTTGTTAATAAATAGTTGGGTAGTAGTTTCTTCCCCAAAAAATAAAATAGGTACCATGTATAATGAATTAAGATGTGATGTCTAATTTGCGATTGCAAAGATAGCAAATAATCGCTTTTATTTGAGTCCGATACTAAATTTCCAAAAATAATTTCTAATTTTGTGATGTCCTGCGCCGATGCTTTACTAAGTGTAAAGCGGGAGGGTGGGACAAGACATATTTAAAGGCGTTTACTACGCTTTGGTTTTTACGTTCTGAAATCCTAGGAAAATTTCAACAACCTTGTAAAAAACAAAGCAACGTGAATGCCCCGTGGGTGTGTATTCTCATATCTACACGTAACCTAATGTAGGGACATGGTGTACCATGTCCGCTAATAAGGGGTGTATTGTGTGGTATGATTACATATCGGCGTGGGGCTTATGCGTTGCTCGTTTCTACAAGGTGGGCATCATTCCTAGGAGCCTCAGAACGTGAAGCGAGCGACAGTGCAGGGCTTCACGCTTTTTTTATGTCATATTCTAAATGGATTTCTAAAATTAGCGACAAATGAAGCCTATGATCGCATCAGTTGTAAGTTTATGTTTCTTAGTCGATTAAAGGAATCAAAGTATGCTACATTAATCCTTGCAAGTATTTTTGCTTTTACTCTGTTTCTACAATGTTGTTTGTTTCATTATCAGGCTTTTCATTCAATATTAATTTCTTCGTTATGGAATGACCCTGTTGCATTCTTTACTTTTTATGCTCCTAAAATAAGCATCTCACTTTTCATAGCTTCTTTTGTTTTTCTCTTTAAAAGAAAATCATGGATTATATATTTCTCATTTATTATTAGTTTGTGGATAATAGCTGAGTTAATTTATTATAGAGCAAATGGCATTTTCTTGGATTCATATTCGTTTACTATGATTGGTAATATGGATGGTTTCTGGAGTAGTGTGCCTATGTATTTCTATT
>JAFOFC010000002.1 GCA_017387515.1 Paludibacteraceae bacterium | reverse complement strand
CCATTCCGAACAGAGAAGTTAAGCCCGGTAGCGCCGATGGTACTGCGTTTGTGGTAGAGTAGGTAGCCGCCATTTTTCAGAAGACCTGCAAGATTTATTTCTTGCGGGTCTTTTTTTGTGTATATGGTGATTTGGTGAGTCGGTGAGTCGGGTAATTAGGAATGAGGAATGAGGAATTAGGAATGTGAGGCGATTCAATGAAAAGACATCGTGATTGAGCGGAAATACATTTTTGTGTATGACGAGCGTTAAGAAAATGCGTCAAGAAAGCGAAGCGGCATCGCATTTTTAGTGAGGAAAAGCAAAAATGCCGCGAAGAGCGTAGGCTTTGAATGAAGCGCCTCAACGACTCAAGTCAAAAGTCAATGCGGGCTCTGAGTTTGTCGACGTGTATTAGGTTTAACCCGCTATGCGGGTTGGTTAGGATGAGGCTACGTTCATTATACAGGCCTTGCGGTCTTTCTGGGCATTTCGACAAGTTCAATGACCGAAAGACCTTATGAACTCGCCTCACCGAATAACCGAATTACCGAATAACCACAAAAAAATCCTGCAAGGAACCTTGCAGGATTTTTTTGTATAAAAGATTATGATTAGTTGTTTTCGGGGCGTAGTTTACGTACTACTGCGCCAGCTTGCCACATTTCGCTTTCTCGTAGGGCTTGTAGCTCTTTTTCTAAGCCGTCGCGGTAATCTGCCTTTGAGTTTGCGTCGATTGAAATTTGGGCTTCATTTCCGCTTTTAACGCTTTCGTATAGTTTGTACATAACTGGTTTGATAGCGTCGTGGAAAGGTCCCATCCAATCTAGTGCACCGCGTTGTGCGGTGGTAGAGCAGTTTGCGTACATCCAGTCCATACCGTTTTCTGCAAATAGAGGCATCAATGATTGTGTAAGCTCTTCTACGGTTTCGTTGAATGCTTCTGATGGTTCGTGACCGTTTTCGCGCAAAACTTCGTATTGAGCCAATAATAGGCCTTGAATTGCACCCATTAACGAACCACGTTCGCCGGTAAGGTCTGAAGTAGCTTCTTTTAAGAAGGTGGTTTCGAATAAGTAACCAGAACCTACACCAATACCTAGTGCTACTACGGTGTCGAATGCGTGACCAGAAGCGTCTTGGTAAATTGCGTATGAAGAGTTCAAACCACGTCCTTGCAAGAACATTCTACGCAATGAGGTACCTGAACCTTTAGGTGCTACCAATACTACGTCTACGTCTTTTGGAGGTACGATGCCGGTACGGTCGTTCCAGGTAATAGCAAAACCGTGAGAGAAATACAAGGTTTTACCTGGGGTTAGGTTGCGTTTTACTACAGGCCATACTTCAATTTGAGCAGCGTCTGATAGTAAGTATTGGATGATGGTACCACGTTGGCAAGCTTCTTCGATGTCGAATAAGGTTTCGCCAGGAATCCAACCGTCTGCAACGGCTTTGTCCCAAGTTTTGCCACCTTTACGTTGGCCTACAATTACGTTAAAACCGTTGTCGCGTAGGTTTAGTGATTGGCCAGGGCCTTGTACGCCGTAACCAATAACGGCGATGGTTTCGTTTTTAAGCACTTCGCGTGCTTTTTCCAATGGAAATTCTTCGCGGGTAACTACGTTTTCAATTACGCCGCCAAAATTCATTTGTGCCATAATTTTATTGTTTAGTTGTTTAGTTGTTTAGTCGTTTAGTATTCAAAGCTTCGCTTTTCATGATTTCAGGCTTCGCCTTAGCATAACCAAGCACCCTTCGACAAGCTCAGGGACCGATCTTGCTTCTGCTTTCGGCTTGCGCTGAATTTCGTTAAATCGAGGTGCAAAGTTAGGATTTTTTTTTGGTTTGCGCTACTTTCTATTCGTCTTTGTTAGCCCAAAGTAATTTTATCTTACAAAGTGTAAGTCCGTCTTGGTTTTTGATGGCGAATAGGTGTTGATCTTCGTTTTCTTGTTTAACGATGTTGACGTTAGTTCCAAAGGCAGCCTCGTGTTGGTAATTGATGTCGATGCGTTGCAATTTTTTATCGATAAATTGTTGCAACGAATAGGTATCTAATACCCATTGTAAGTAGCGTACGCTGTTGGCGTGTTGGTTGTAGTCAATGTCGTTGTAGCTAATGGTATAAGGGGTTGTTGTGCCTTCTTTTACCTCGGCCACACGAGCGGGGGCTTCTATGCCTGCTGTAGTGGGGTTGATGGGGAATTTTGCTACAAAGGGATTGCCCTCTAGACTCATTACCTTGCGGTTGTTCATATCGATCATTGACCAATACGAGCAGGCACGAACAGCTACTTCGCCATTGGGATAGGTTGCCAAAAAGTTACGGGTATTGATAAGTTTGTTGTTGCCTTCAACCCATGTTTCTAGGGTAAATTTATCTAGTTGATAGGGTTGTTTTACAATTTCGATAGCAACGCGCGAAAGTACCCAGGTGCATCCTGCTTGGTGCATGGTGTCTATACCGCTTCCTTTTAGTTCGCTATCGATGCCTGCTGATGTTAGTAGTAAGGCAAATAGATTAACGGGTTTAAAGTGCTTGGTGAAATCAATCTCGTGCGCTAAAACCGTGTAATCAAGTGTGTATGCATTCTCTATCATAGTTGTTCTTCTTGACGGCGTTTTTCAATGCTGGCTAGCATGTCGCTTAAACGTTCAATGCGACCGCGTGTAATGGCCACTCTACCCGAACGGATAAATTGCAATACGCCAATGCTGCTAGCTAGCTCGTTAAACATTTCTTGGGTTTCTTCGTATAGGCCTGTTTTTTCTAGCACTACGCAGTTGTCTAATATTTCTAAAACGCGGGCGTTGTACTTGCGAATTAAAGGCTCTATGCCGCCCAACGAAAGTACCTTGTCGGTTGCTAATTTGTAAAGGGCAATTTCTTGGTATACCAATTCGCTGTCGCAGTTGTAGTAGGCTTTTAAAATGTCTACGCGTTTGTCAATTTGTTTTACTACTTTTTCGATGGTAGGTTTGTCGGTTTGTACGGTAATGGTAAACTTGTGAATACCTTTTAGGGCCGATGGCGATACCGAAAGGGTTTCGATGTTGATTTGTCGGCGGGTAAATACCGTAGTAATTTGGTTCAACAAACCGGGGTTGTTTTCGGAAAAAATGGTAATGGTATAAATGGTCTTTTCTTCCATACAGGTACCTTATTTGTTGTTTTCGTTTAATAGAATGGTGGTTACGGCACCGCCTGCGGGTGTCATGGGGTATACCAAACTTTTTTCTTGTACGTTTACTACCAATAGGTAACTATTGGTGCTGCTAATCATGTCTGCAATGGCATCGTCTAGTTCTTCGCGTTGGTTAACCAAGCGGGTAGGAATGCCATAAGCTTGTGCAATGGCCGTAAAACTAGGGTTTACCATAGGGGTAGAAGAGTAACGTTCTTGGAAGAATAGTTCTTGCCATTGGCGTACCATACCCAAGTAGTTGTTGTTCATCAAAATGATTTTAACGTCCATCTTTTCTTGGATAATGGTGCCTAACTCTTGCATGGTCATTTGGAAACCACCGTCGCCGCAGAATAGGCATACGGTGCGTTCGGGTTTGGCTATTTTAGCTCCGATGGCAGCAGGGATACCAAATCCCATGGTGCCAGCACCGCCCGAGGTAACTACGCTACGTTTTTCGTCAAATTGGAAGTAACGTACGGCTTCCATTTGGTTTTGACCTACGTCGGTAACCAAAATGGCTTTGCGTTGGGTGGCATCCGATACTTTGCGTACCACTTCGCCCATGGTAATAGGACTGCCTGTGGGTGGATTAAGTTCGTGACGAATTACTTTTTCCATTTCTAGGTCTTCGTACTGTTTGAACGAATCAATCCACTCGGTGTGGGTGTTATTTTCTAGTTGTGCGGTAACCGCAGGTAGGGTATTCTTAACATCGCCCAATACGGCTACGTCGGTTTTTACGTTTTTGTCTATCTCGGCTACGTCTATGTCAAAGTGAATCACCTTGGCTTGTTTGGCGTAGGCATTAAGGTCGCCCGTGATGCGGTCGTCAAAGCGCATGCCAATGGCAATAAGTAGGTCGCATTCGTTGGTTTTGATGTTGGGACCAATGTTGCCGTGCATACCTAGCATGCCTTTGTTTAGGCGGTACGAGGTAGGCATAGCCGATTCGCCAAGCAATGTCCAAGCAGCAGGAATGTCTGCTTTGTCTAAAAAGGCTTTTAATTCTTCTTCTGCTTGACCAATGGTAACGCCGTGCCCTACCAAGGCCAATGGTTTTTTGGCTTGGTTGATTAGGTTGGCGGCTTTGGCTACGGCTTCTTTATCGAGCGGATGATTGGGCAAGTAGCTACGAATAAAGTTGCAGGTAGCGGGTTCGTAGTCGAATTTGGCTACTTGGGCATTTTTGGCAAAGTCGAGTACAACAGGACCAGGACGGCCGCTTTTTGCAATGTAGAACGCACGGGCTACTGCCCATGGAATTTCTTTTTCGTCGCGAATTTGATAACTCCATTTGGTAATGGGTTGGGTAATGCCCACCAAGTCGATTTCTTGGAAAGCATCGGTACCCAATAGCGATTTGCCTACTTGGCCTGTGATAACCACCATAGGGGTGCTGTCCATAAGGGCATCGCCAATACCGGTAATGGTATTGGTAGCGCCAGGACCACTGGTTACAATGCAAACGCCCACTTTGCCAGAAACACGGGCATAGCCTTGTGCGGCATGCGTAGCTCCTTGCTCGTGACGGGTAAGGATGTAATGCAACTTGTCAGCGTAGTCGTACATGGCATCGAAAACGGGGATGATGGCCCCGCCAGGATACCCAAAAATGGTATCTACGCCTTCGTGAAGAAGGGATTCCATCAATGCCTGTGCACCTGTTATATTTTGTGTCATAATGTGTTTTTTTAGTCGATTAAACGAATAGCTCCTTTGTCGGCCGAACTTACCAACGAAGCGTATGCTTTTAGCGATTTTGAGATAACGCGGTTGCGATCCTTAGGAGTAAAGGCTGCTTTGCCACGTGCCATTTCGGCTGCACGGCGATTGGCCAATTCTTCGTCGCTAACTTGGATGTTGATGCTACGGCTAGGAATATCGATAACAATGATATCGCCATCTTGAATAAGGCCGATGTTACCACCTGCAGCTGCTTCGGGCGATACGTGACCGATGCTTAAACCCGATGTACCGCCAGAGAAACGTCCGTCGGTAATAAGGGCGCATTGTTTGCCCAAGTGCATGGATTTGATGTAAGAGGTGGGGTAAAGCATTTCTTGCATGCCAGGACCACCTTTAGGACCTTCGTGGGTAATAAGCACTACGTCGCCGGCTTGTACTTTGCCGCCTAAGATGCCTTCGCAGGCTGCTTCTTGCGAGGTAAAGACAACGGCTTTGCCTTCAAAATGCCAAATGCTTTCGTCTACGCCTGCGGTTTTAATCACGCAACCGTCTAGGGCTAAGTTGCCTTTTAATACAGCCAAACCACCGTCTTTGGTGTAGGCGTTTTGAATGTTGCGAATGCAACCTTGCTCGCGATCGGTATCAAGGCTATCAAAACGACTGTCTTGTGAGCCCAATACCAAATTAAAGCGGTTGGCTGGCGCCGCGGTGTATAGATTTTGTGCTTCGGGGCTGATGGTTGTGCCCGTAATGCTGTATTTTTGGATGGCTTCTTGAAGGGTTAAACCATCGGCACGTTTTACTTGGGTATTGATAAGGCCTCCTTGTGCTAGGCATTCCATGATGCCTAAAATACCACCTGCACGGTTTACGTCTTGAACGTGGTATTTTTGGGTATTGGGGGCTACTTTACACAAGCATGGAGTTTTGCGCGATAGGGCATCGATGTCGTCCATGGTAAAGTTGGCACCTGCTTCTTGGGCAATGGCCAACAAGTGAAGCACGGTATTGGTAGAACCGCCCATGGCAATATCGAGCGTCATGGCATTTAAAAAGGCATCGCGGGTAGCTATGCTACGAGGAAGTACGCTTTCGTCGCCATCGCGGTAGTATTTGTACGCATTTTCAACAATTTTTTGGGCGGCTTGCATAAACAATTCTTTGCGCACTTGGTGGGTAGCCAAAACGGTACCGTTGCCAGGTAGTGCCATGCCTAGCGCTTCGTTTAGGCAGTTCATGGAGTTGGCAGTAAACATGCCCGAGCAGCAACCGCACGATGGGCAAGCCGAACGTTCTAGGCTGGCTACATCGTCGTCTGTTACGGTGCTATCGGCCGATTGTACCATGGCATCGATTAAGTCTACATGACGATTTTTCCAGCTACCTGCCTCCATAGGACCACCCGATACAAAAATAGTTGGGATGTTAAGGCGCATAGAGGCCATAAGCATACCGGGGGTAATTTTGTCGCAGTTGCTGATGCAAATCATGGCATCGGCTTTGTGGGCGTTAACCATGTATTCAACGCTATCGGCAATAATATCGCGGCTAGGCAATGAATAAAGCATGCCATCGTGACCCATGGCAATGCCATCGTCTATGGCGATAGTGTTAAATTCGGCTGCAAAACAACCTAACTTTTCTATTTCTTGTTTTATTTCTTGGCCAATTTGGTGTAGGTGTACGTGCCCGGGTACAAATTGGGTAAATGAGTTAACAATGGCTATAATGGGTTTACCTATTTGTTCGCGTTTCATGCCGTTGGCAACCCAAAGCGCTCTGGCTCCTGCCATGCGGCGTCCTTCTGTGCTTTGTGCACTACGTAATGGATGTTTCATAGGACAGTTATTTAGGTGTAATTTTTAGACAAATTCTTTACAATTGTTGCAAATTTACGTGTTATTTTTGGGAAATAATAACGAATGTTATAAAAAAATAGAGGTGTTAATGGAAGATTGAAAAAATAACTGTACATTTGCCAAATATTTAACAAGTTTCTTACATAATTGATATAAAAGATATGGAAAATAATTTGCTTGATGATGTAAAAAAGAAAGCCCAACTATGGTTGGACGGTAACTACGATGCTGATACCAAAGCTGCTGTTAAAGCCTTGATGGACAATGCAGACACCACCGAGTTGATAGAATCCTTTTACAAAGATTTGGAATTTGGAACCGGTGGCTTGCGCGGTATTATGGGCGTTGGTTCTAATCGCATGAATATTTATACTGTAGGTTCGGCTACTCAAGGTTTGAGCAACTACTTGAAAAAAGAATTTGCTGGACAATCGATTAGTGTAGTAGTGGGTCACGACTGCCGTAACAACAGCCGTTTGTTTGCCGAAACTGCCGCTAATATCTTCTCTGCTAACGGTATTAAAGTATACTTGTTTGAAGATTTGCGTCCTACTCCCGAAATTTCGTTTGCTATTCGTCATTTAGGTTGCCAAAGTGGTATTGTGGTAACTGCATCGCACAACCCAAAAGAATACAATGGTTACAAAGCATATTGGGCGGATGGCGCGCAAGTAATTGCTCCACACGATACCAATATTATATCGGAAGTAAACAAAATTAAATCGGTAGACGATGTTAAATTTACCGGTAATCCTGAATTGATTGAAATTATTGGCGAAAACGTAGATAGTGTTTTCTTGGAAAAAATTAGCAAACTTACCTTGTCGCCCGATTCGATTCGTCGTAACAAGGATATGAAGATTGTTTATACCCCTATTCACGGTACAGGCGCTACTTTGATTCCACGTGCATTAAAAATGTATGGTTTTGAAAACATTGTGGATGTGCCTGAACAAAACGTATTGACGGGCGATTTCCCAACCGTTGTATCGCCTAACCCAGAAGAACCAGCTGCCTTGGCTATGGCGGTAGAAAAAGCCAAAGAAGTAGATGCTGATATGGTAATGGCTTCTGACCCTGATGCTGACCGCTTGGGTATTGCTATTAAAAACAGCAAAGGCGAATGGATTTTGGTAAATGGTAACCAAACTGCCATGTTGTTTATTTACTACTTGCTAACTCGTTGGTCGGAATTGGGCAAGCTAAAAGGCAAAGAGTACATCGTTAAAACCATCGTAACAACCGAAATGATTGCATCGATTGCCCGTAAATTCAATGTGCCTTACTTTGATTGCTATACTGGCTTTAAATGGATTGCTGCTGTTATGCGCGAAAACGAAGGCAAAATGCAATACATTGGCGGTGGCGAAGAAAGCTACGGTTTCTTGGCAGAAGACTTTGTACGCGATAAAGATGCCGTTTCGGCTTGCGTGCTAATTGCAGAGGTGGCTGCTTGGGCTAAAGATAATGGCAAATCGCTTTACGATTTGATTCAAGAAATTTACGTTAAATTTGGTTTCTCGAAAGAAAAAGGTATTTCTGTAGTGAAAAAAGGCAAAAGCGGTGCCGAAGAAATCAAAGAAATGATGACTCGTTTCCGCAGCAATCCTCCAAAAGAATTGGCTGGCTCGCCTGTTACTGTCATTAAAGATTACGGAACTTTGCGTCAAATTGATTTGTTGGCTGGTCAAACCACCGAGTTGGAAATGCCTGAAACAGCTAACGTATTGCAATACTTTACCCAAGATGGAACTAAAGTATCGGTACGTCCTTCGGGAACAGAGCCCAAAATTAAGTTCTATATCGAAGTGAAATTGCCTTTGGCAAGTGCTGATGAGTACGAAGTAGTAAATGCTGCTGCCGAAGAAAAAGTATTGGCTGTGAAAGCATCTCTTGGATTGTAATGAGCAACAACCTGATACGCAAAAAGGCTGACATCATTGATGTCAGCCTTTTTTGTGTATCTATGGAGATAATTTTAGTTCTTATCGATATCTCTTTTGAGCATGAAAACGTGTAAGAATGCACCTAATAGCATGATTATTGCACCGATGCCCAATGTTAGATTTGACTGAAAATCTGCAAATGCAGGGATAATAAGGGCTAAAACACCCAAAAGAACGACAATGATTCCTAAATTTTTCATATGAATAGTATTTAATTATTTTCTATCTGCAAAAGAAACATTTTTTTTTCTGATAACAAAATAATTGCGTCAAAAACCTTGTTTGATGCTGGTTTTAGTTGGTTTCTTCTAACAATTCTTCTTCGATATCTTGTTCGATGCGTAGGTTCTGGATGATGAAGTTTTGTCTATCTTGTGTATTTTCGCCCATGTAAAAGCGTAGTAAACTGGATAGGGCATCTTCTTTGTGCAAATGAACTTGATCCAGGCGCATGTCTTTGCCGATAAAATGTTTGAACTCGTCGGGTGAGATTTCTCCTAACCCCTTGAATCGAGTAATTTCTGCTTTAGCTCCCAATTTGTTGATGGCATTGATGCGT
>JAFOFC010000032.1 GCA_017387515.1 Paludibacteraceae bacterium | reverse complement strand
TTCCGGTCGGGATTTACACATACAAAAACTACAAAATGTGAACTCGCTTCGCTCAAACAACACATTTTGCTTAACGTTTTTGCACATATAAATCTTTTTCCGACCTCCACCAAATGTCGTCAGATTGAATCGCCTCAACGAATCACCAAATCACCGATTATTCGGGCACTTCGACAAGCTCAGTGACCGAATAGGATCGACTCAACGACTAAACGCCTAAACGCCTAAACATCGACTCACCGCATCACCAATTAGAAAAAACCATCAATAAACTTTGGTAGAGTGCAGATTTTTTTGTAATTTAGTGCGATTTTTGGATAAATAACTAAACAACATAAATACAACATGTTAGATCAAGAAAGAATTATTCAGGTAGACATTGAAGAAGAAATGCGAACCGCTTACATCGACTATTCGATGTCGGTAATCGTATCTAGAGCACTACCTGATGTAAGAGATGGTATGAAACCTGTGCACCGCAGGGTTTTGTTTGGAATGAATGAGTTGGGTAATACATCCGATAAACCCACCAAAAAGTCTGCTAGAATTGTGGGCGAGGTAATGGGTAAGTTCCACCCCCATGGTGACTCGTCTATTTATGGAACCTTGGTTCGTATGGCACAAAACTGGGCTATGCGTTATCCATTGGTAGATGGTCAAGGTAACTTTGGTTCGATAGACGGCGATAGCCCTGCTGCAATGCGTTATACCGAGGCTCGTTTGCGTAAAATTGCCGAAGAAATGCTAAAAGATATCGACAAAGATACCGTTGATATGGTTAAAAACTTTGACGAAACGTTAGACGAACCTACTGTTTTGCCTACTCGCATCCCTAATTTGTTGATCAATGGCGCATCGGGTATTGCTGTAGGTATGGCTACCAATATGGCTCCTCACAACTTGTCAGATTCAATCGATGCTATTGTGGCATACATCGATAACAAAGAGGTTGATGACGAAACACTTATATCGTTAATTAAAGCGCCCGATTTTCCAACAGGGGGTATTATTTATGGCTATCAAGGTGTAAAAGATGCCTATTTAACAGGCCGTGGACGTGTGGTAATTCGTGGTAAAGCCGAAATTGAGGCTACTGACGACCGCGAAATCATCGTTATTACCGAAGTTCCTTATATGGTGAACAAAGCCGAAATGGTAAAACACATTTCTGACTTGGTAAAAGATGGCCGTATAGAAGGTATCTCTGATATTGCCGACGAAAGTAACCGCGAAGGTATTCGCATTGTTATCACTCCAAAACGCGATACCAATGCAGGCGTTTTGTTAAACAAATTATACAAAGAAACAGCCTTGCAATCGTCGTTTAGTGTAAACAACATTGCATTGGTAAAAGGACGTCCTCGTTTGCTTACATTGCGCGACATTATTAGCTGCTTTGTTGACCACCGTCACGAAGTAGTGGTACGTCGCACCCAATACGATTTAAAAAAGGCAGAAGACCGTGCTCACTTGGTAGAAGGCTTGATTATTGCTTCTGATAATATTGACGAAGTAGTGGCCATTATTAAATCGTCTAAAACCGTTCAAGAAGCCATTAGTCGCTTAATTGAACGCTTTAATTTCTC
Source organism: Paludibacteraceae bacterium (assembly GCA_017387515.1). Lineage (GTDB taxonomy): Bacteria > Bacteroidota > Bacteroidia > Bacteroidales > Paludibacteraceae > Enterocola. The sequence goes on along the minus strand of JAFOFC010000032.1, from coordinate 12,575 downwards.
TGAAGTACAAGCCAACTACGTAGTACAAATGCAATTGCGTCAGCTAACGGGTCTGATGCAAGAAAAATTGCGTGCTGAATACGAAGAGTTGTTGCGCATGATTGAATACTTTAAAGAAATCTTGGCTAACCTTGATTTGCGCATGCAAATTATTAAAGAAGAGTTGCTAGAAGTAAAAGAAAAATATGGCGATGTACGTCGTACTCAAATTGTATATGCTTCAGAAGAATTCAATCCAGAAGACTTTTATGCCAACGACGAGATGGTGATTACCATTTCTCACTTGGGATACATTAAACGTACGCCACTTGCCGATTACAAAGCACAAAACCGTGGTGGTAAAGGCTCTAAAGGGGGTAGCAGTCGCGATGCCGACTTTATTGAATACATTTACACGGCATCGATGCACAATACCATGTTGTTCTTTACGCAACGCGGTAGATGCTACTGGTTAAAAGTGTACGAAATTCCAGAAGGCAACAAAACATCTAAAGGTAGAGCTATTCAAAACTTGCTTAATTTGGCTGCTGACGATAAGGTTACTGCCTTTATCCGCATTGAACAATTGCAAGATGCCGAATACGCTAATAGTCACTATTTGTTGTTCTGTACTAAACAAGGTGTGGTTAAGAAAACCTTGCTAGAAGCTTACTCTCGTCCACGTCAAAACGGTGTTAATGCTATTACCATTCGCGAAAACGACAGCGTTATTCAAGTATTGCTTACCGATGGTACCAACGAGGTATTGTTGGCAAACCGCAATGGTCGTGCCATTCGCTTTAACGAAACCAAGGTGCGCGAAATGGGTCGTACCGCTACCGGTGTTCGTGGTATGTTGCTTGACGACGAACAAGACGAAGTTGTAGGCATGGTGGTTGTTAACCCAGAAGAAGCTTACAACGTGATGGTAGTATCAGAAAATGGCTACGGAAAACGTTCAGAATTAGAAGATTATCGTATTACTAACCGTGGTGGTAAAGGGGTTAAAACCCTTAATATTACCGAAAAAACAGGTAAGTTGGTTGCCATCCTTAAAGTATGCGACGATAACGATTTAATGATTATTAACAAATCGGGAATTACCATTCGCTTCGATGCATCGTCATTACGTGTGATGGGCCGTGCAACACAAGGTGTTCGTTTGATTAACCTTGAAAAACAAGGCGAAGAAATTGCTTCGGTTTGTGTGGTAGAACACGATAACGAAGAAGAAACCGTAGCGGTAGATTCAGAAGCCTTGGCCGAAGCACAAGCCGAATTTGAAAAGGCTGGCGAACAGGTAGAAGAAATCATCGAAGAAGAAGAAATCATTGATGACGATACCGAACTACAAGAATAATATTCACCATTAAATAATAGTAAAATGAAAAAAAGTTTATTATGGTTGGGCATCGTAATGATGTCGTCTACAGCGGTCTTTGCACAAAAGGCTAATGTATCAAAAGCAAGCAATATGCTTTACCAAGAACCAGTAGATTATGCCAAAGCTCAAGAATACATTGAGATGGCAAAAATGGACTCTACTACCGCTAAAGAAGCTAAAACTTGGTATGTAGCAGGTCGCATTGGTTATTCTATGGTTAATGCAGAAGTAAATAAAATGTACCTTAACCAACAACCCGACAACGAAGCAATGTACAAAGGGTTGGATATGATGTATAGCAACTATGTACAAGCCGATAAATACGATGGTGTATTGGACAAAAAAGGCAATGTTAAATACAAAGAACGCAATAAAATCAAAGCTGATTTTAAAGAAATGCTTGATTACTATTTAAAATCGGGTTTAACCATGTACGAATTGCACGACTATGCTAAAGCATATGTGATGTGGAACGAATATACCTTGATTGCTAAATTAGATATGTTTGCAGGCGATAAAAAACCTGTGGTAGAAGATTCTACTTACAATCAAATTAAGTATTTTGCTGCTATGTCGGCTTCGTTAAACGAACAAAACGAAGATGCTATTCGTTTGTCAAAAGAGGTAATTGCTGCTAACTGCAAAGAAAGTGGCAATGCATACGAAGTTTTGACCAATGTTTACAAAGCTCAAAATGACACTGTTAACTATTTGGTTACTTTGCAAGAAGCGGTAGCTAAATACCCAGAAAACCCTTACTTTGTAGGTACTATTGTAAACTACTATGTAATGGAAGAAAAAACAGAAGAAGCATTAAAATACATCGACCAAGAAATTGCTCGTAATCCTTCTAATGTAGATTATGCTGTGGTAAAAGCAGAGTTGTTGTCGCGCCAAATGCAAAAATTTGACGAAGCACGTGCTGCATTGCAACAAATCTTAGACAAAGACGCTACCAACGAAAAAGCGATGTATGTAATGGCAAGTACCTTTACTTCAGAAGGCGACTACATTCAAGAAAAAGCACAAGACTTAACTAGCAATGCCGCATACGAAAAAGAAATGGCTCGCTCGTTAGAAAAATACAAAGAAGCATTGAAATACTACGAACCATTGCGTGCTACCATGGCAGCCGATAACGAACTACGCGAAAGCGTTCTTCAAGTAATGCGTGGTATTTACTTGCGTTTGGGTAATACCGAAAAATACCAAGAAGTAAATGCAGAATTGCAAGCTATGTAATACGCGTTTATAACTAGTAATAAAAAATGCGTTTTCCGTATGGAGAACGCATTTTTTTGTGGTCTATTATGGTTGGCTTATCTGCCACAAATGGCTTTGAACTTGCAATAATCACATGTCTTGCTTTTTTCGTCTGCTAGGGTAAACAATTCGTCTACTTGAAGCATCTTAGTAATCTGCTGGTTTAAATTTTCTATAAACAAATCTTTCCAACCATCTGGTAAAACACGCTCTGTTGTAGTATTAAAGAGGAGTGCATCTTCAAAAACCTTCTTTACAAAGTATAAATGTACCTTAATGTTACTATGGTTGTATTTTTTTTCGGCAAGCAAGTAATAGAAACATAGTTGCAGAATTTTGTCTTGTCCTTCTATTTTACCATCAATAAAAAGATGATTGATATCTTTTTCTACGTTTGTTATGTGTTTTATCTCTGTTTTATTGGATGTTTTATAATCGTATATCTGAATGTATTTATCTTTTTCTTCAATGCGATCTACAAATCCCTTTAGTTTGATTTTTTGCTCAATACCAGGTACCTCAATAAAATTGTCTAATGATGCTTCGCTTGCCATGTAGTAGAAGGGTGTACGTGCCTGGTCTTGTTTTAAACTAGCAATAACGTAGTCTTTAATGATTTCGGCGGTTAACAATTGAATGCCTTTTAGGGGATAGGGCAAGTAGTCTTCTACATTATCTTTTTTACCTAAATTATATAGGGTACTTGCGTAAGCACGTTCAATTAGATCATCAATATGTTTTTTGTTTTTTAGCAACTTGTCAATATCCGTTCCCAATACTTCTTTTTTTGTATGTGGGGCGTATAGATGTTCCATTACATAGTGATAAATGGTACCAAACTGATTGGCTTGCACTTCTTCAGAAATCGTTTCATTAAAACGGATTCCCTCTATGTGGGCCAGGTAAAATTTTAGGTGGCAACCTATAAAATCATTCAGCGCGCTTGCCGATAATCCTCTTTCTGTTAGGTAGTTAAGTACCTTATCGCGTACTTGTTCTTTTTGTTGAACCACTACTGGTGGAATTTGTTGGATGGTGCTGGTACAATTAATGCTAATTTGGTTGATGGCAGGATGACGATATACATACTGCAACTGTTTAGCAAAGCGACTTATTTCGCCCGTGGTGCCGCTACTGTCTTTGCGGGTATCGTAAATTAAATAGACTTGATTAGCACGTTGAATAAGTCGGTAAAAATTGTACGCATAGATAGCATCTTGGTGTTCGGTGGTAGGTAAACCAAAGTTACCACGAATAGAATAGGGGATATAGGTGTTAATGTTATCCTTTTTAGGATAAATTCCCTCGTTAAAAGAGGTGATAATGAGGTGATTAAAATCCAAACAACGGGTTTCTAGCATCCCCATCATTTGTAGGCCGTGTATGGGTTCACCAATAAACGATAGGGTTACATTCATCAATAATTTGCGAATCAATAGCAACAACGTGGATGGTTTTAGCTCGATGTCGCTATTGGCTAATAATAGCCCTTGTAAACGTACCAAAATAAGGCGTGCTTCTTCTACTAGTTCTTTGTCTAAATCGTTGATATTGGTTAGTTTACAAAGTAAATTATCAACTTGACTCAACCATTCTGTACTTTCTATCTTGGCAAAGATGGTATAAAAATCGTCTGATGCTGCCTGCAATAATTCGGGTTTAACGCGTAATTGCTGATGAATAAGCGGATCTAGTTTATCTATCGTGGATGCGTACATTTTTTTGATGTACGTATGGTTTAGCATGGATGCTACGTGGGTGTGATAAAATCCATCCTCGTTGCTAGTAATTTGCAACAACAAATAATCGTCTATTAGTTTACGTACCGATGTTTGCTTTAGTGGATAACCCATAGTAATGTTTACGGCCGCGTTTTCTGGCATGGCATAAAGCATGGGTATTAGCAATTGTTCGTTGGCTAATACCACGGCGGTAGACGTAAGTTCTTGTGTGCTGTGTTGCAATAAATCGGCTACGTATTTGGTTTGCCCAATGGATGATGGTACCGATACTAGGTTAATGGTAGGGGTTGATAGGGGCGCTAATTCCAACGAGCGTTTAGAGGGAAACTCTTTTAGGTTGGTTTCCATAAAATAGTGGGCCTTGTTGTTGGCATCGTTGATGTATTTCGATTGATAATCCCAGTAGAAATCGGCTATGTTTTGTTCTTGCAAACGTCTAAATAAGTGCTTGGTGGTGCCATCTAGGGCATTGAATCCTACAAAAACCACTTCGTCGCAGGTAAGACAGGGTAGCGTAGGTAATTGGCAAGCAATACGGTGCTGTAACCCATCGTAAGTAAGTTTTTCGCTTAATAATTCTTGCGTAAAATCGTTGTAAAGTTGGTAAAGCTTGCTCCATATAGCTCCTGTTTGCGATTGGAAATCTTTGTCGCTTTTGCTAATAAAACCCAAATACCTTTCTAAGGCCGCTTTTTGGTCTTCAGTTAGGTACGAGGTGTCTTCTAGTTGTTTTAAATCGGCTAAATTGCTAAAAATATGCTTAGCATTTACCAAATAATTATCGATATCGTTAAAATCTTTCAACAAAATTTCGCCAAAACTCATAAAGGAATCAAACGATTCCTTGCTACCGGTAATGCGTTGATAGTGGCGGTACAAACGGAACAGTAATCCTAATTTGTCTTCGCTTTCGTATTGGGGGGTAAGTAGCTTAAAAAAATCGGAAAGGGTATAGCAAGCAGGAGCAAAAAAAGTTTCTTCTGCCATTTCTAGTAGGTATTGTTGAAAAAATACGCTAGCACGTCGGCTTGGAAAAACAAAAATAGTATGTTCTATATTTGCCCCTTGTTCTTGGTAAAATAAATTGGCAACTTGTTGTAAGAATGGTTTCATAATGGGTTATTGCGCTATATCTTACAAATGTATAAAAATTATGGATGATTTTATGTATTTTTGTGCCATGATTTCTGTAGAAAATTTAACAGTAGAGTTTAGCGCCAAAGCGCTATTTGACAAAGTATGTTACGTTATTAATAAACGTGATAGAATTGCATTGGTAGGTAAAAATGGTGCAGGTAAAAGTACCATGCTTAAAATCATTGCTGGTTTGCAAGAGCCCACTAGTGGTAGAGTCGCAATTCCTAAAGATGTTACCATTGGCTACTTGCCTCAACACATGATTCACAACGACGATACTACTGTAAGAGACGAGGCGGCCAAGGCGTTTAACCGTATTTTACAGTTGCAAACGCGTTTAGAAGAGCTAAATACGCAACTATGCGAGCGTACCGACTATGAATCGGATGCTTATATGGCCTTGATAGACGAGATTGCTCACCTAAACGAGCAACTAGAAATGCAAGGAGGCGGTAATTTTGATGCCGAAGTAGAAAAGACCTTGATGGGTTTAGGTTTTGTACGATCTGATTTTACCCGTCCTACCAACGAGTTTAGTGGGGGTTGGCGCATGCGTATAGAATTGGCCAAGATTTTGTTACAACGTCCCGATGTATTGTTGCTGGACGAACCTACCAACCACTTGGATATTGAGTCCATTCAGTGGTTAGAACAGTTTATGGCGGGTTACCCCGGTGCTGTGGTGTTGGTATCGCACGATAGAAAGTTTCTTGATACCGTTACCAAACGTACCATCGAGATTAGTTTGGGTAAAATATACGACTATAAAGCTAGTTATACTACCTATGTAGAGTTGCGCAAAGAGCGTCGCGAACAACAAATGCGTGCTTATCAAAACCAACAAAAAGAAATTGCTGATACCGAGGCGTTTATTGAACGATTCCGTTACCAAGCCACCAAGGCCATACAGGTGCAATCGCGTATTAAGCAATTGGCAAAAATAGAACGCATTGAAATTGACGAAGAAGATACCAGTGCATTGCGCTTAAAATTTCCACCTGCTCCGCATTCGGGCAGTTATCCCATTATTATGGAAGGTGTAAGCAAAAGTTATGGCAACCATGTGGTATTTAGCGGAGTCGATTTAACCCTAAATAGAGGCGATAAGGTGGCGTTTGTAGGCAAAAATGGCGAGGGCAAATCAACCTTGGTTAAGTGTATTATGAACGAAATAACCGATTTTACAGGCAAACTGCAATTGGGTCACCAAGTTAAAATTGGCTATTTTGCTCAAAACCAAGCTTCGTTGTTGGACGAAACAAGAACGGTGTTTGAAACCATCGATTACGTGGCTGTAGGCGATATTCGTACCAAAATTCGCGATATTTTGGGGGCCTTTATGTTTGGTGGCGAGGCTTCTGATAAGAAAGTAGGGGTGTTGTCGGGTGGTGAACGTAGCCGTTTGGCCATGATTCGTTTGTTATTGGAACCCGTTAACTTGCTCATATTAGACGAACCTACCAACCACTTGGATATGCGCTCTAAAGATGTGCTCAAACAAGCCATTAAAGAGTTTGACGGTACGGTTATTGTGGTATCGCACGACCGTGAGTTTTTGGATGGACTGGTAGATAAGGTATACGAATTTGGTGGTGGTAGGGTGCGCGAACACTTAGGTGGCATCTACGATTTCTTGTCGAACAAGAAGATGGAATCGCTTAAGGAGTTAGAGAGTCAAAAGTCGAAAGTCGAAGGTCAAAAGTCCAATCGGTCCCTGAGCCTGTCGAATCTTTGTGCAAGGCGAGCGCAGAGTCAAACTTGTTTGAACTATGCCGAGCCGCAGCCAAAGATATTCAAGGGCCCGATTAGTGAACAAGAATCTTTATCGGGGGCTTTTTCCCTATCGGTCAACAACACGTCGACAAGCTCAGCCACCGCTAAAGAACTATCGTACGAGGAACGCAAGGAACAGCAACGCAAGATAAAAAGAGCAGAGCGCTTGGTAGAATTATGCGAGGTGGCTATTGCCGAAACCGAAAAAGCCATAGCCGATGTAGAGGCTACGTTAGCATCGGGCGATACGTCGCAAGCCTTGTTTGATAAATACGCCGCCTTAAAAGCACAGTTAGAAAAAGAAATGACCGAGTGGGAAGAGGCGACAGAGGCGTACGAGAATTTAAAGGAGAAATGAGAAAGGAGAAATGAGAAAGTTTGTGCAAGTAAGCGAGTAGGGACGCACGGTCGTGCGTCCGTGGTGCAGAGGCAAGTTTACTTGGCTATGCCGAGTCACGAGTAAAGGAGAAATAGTAAAAAGTCCTCGAAATTTCGAGGACTTTTTTATTTGAGCTGATTCTAAATATTGACTTTTAGAAGAGTCAGTTCAAGGAATGCGTAGCACGAACAACCGGAGTTTATAAGGCATAAATGAGGATTGTGAGTGCGAGTAATGACGCTGAAATGACCTAATAAAATCAATATTTTATCCGCCGCATTTAGAGAACCCACAATTATTACACTTCATGCAACCTTCGGTAAAGGTAAGCACTTCGCCACAATGTGGACATTTTTGACCGGTTTCGCTGCCGTCAGGAATGTATTTCTTAAGGGCGCGTTCCACACCGTTTTTCCAGTTGTTAATGGATTCGTTGTTAAGTTGTAGGGCACCTACTAGGCGAACAACTTGGTCGATAGGCATGCCGTAACGCAATACGCCCGAAATTAGTTTTGCGTAGTTCCAGAACTCGGGGTTGAATTTGTGCGAAATACCTTCGATGGTAATTTTATAGCCGTATTTGTTGGTAAATTGGAAGTCGTAGGTTTTAACACCTGTTTCTTCGTGTAAGTTACGAATAATCTTACCTTTATTTACTGATTTAGGAAGCATTAAACCGTCTTCGTCATCGGCCAAACCAGTAAAGATTTCGTATGGACGGCCGTTTAGCAAACCAACTAGTGCAATCCATTTTTCTTTGTTGTTTTGGAAACGTACTACCTCGCATTCCAATTCTTGAGGACGTTTTGGGGTAATTTCTGGGTAGCAGTTGCAAGGAGCTGGTTTTTCTTCTTTTTTGTTGGATACCAACACGCCGGTACGAGAACCATCGCGGTAAACGGTACAGCCTTTACAACCTGCGCGCCATGCTTCTTTGTATAGTTCGTTTACCAAATCTTCCGATACGTCTGCAGGCAAGTTGATGGTAACGCTAATAGAGTGGTCTACCCATTTTTGAATGCGGCCTTGCATGTGTACTTTTTCTAACCAGTCAACATCGTTCGATGTAGCTTTGTAGTAAGGCGATTTAGCTACTAATTCGTCAATTTCTTCTTGGGTGTAGTTTTTGGTGGTATCGTAACCATTAGCTTCCATCCAAGTAATAAATTTATGGTGGAATACAGTGTATTCTTCAAAGCTGTCGCCCACTTCGTCTACCAAGTCAACGCGTGCTTTGGCATCGTTAGGATTCACTTTTCTACGACGTTTGTAAACGGGCAAGAATACAGGTTCAATACCCGATGTAGTTTGGGTCATCATACTGGTAGTGCCAGTAGGAGCAATGGTTAAACAAGCAATGTTACGACGACCGTATTGAACCATATCGGCATATAGTTGTGGGTCGGCTTCTTTGATACGCATCATGAAGGGGTTGTTTTCTTCGCGTTTAGCATCAAATACTTTAAAGTGACCACGATCTTTGGCCATTTCAACTGACGAACGATAGCAAGCCAATGCCAAAGTTTTGTGTACCAATTCAGAGAAATCGGTAGCTTCTTTGGTGCCATAACGTAGGTTCATGGCTGCAATCATATCGCCTTCGGCAGTGATACCCACACCGGTACGACGTCCGTTAACGGTTTTGTCTTTAATTTTTAGCCACAATTCGCGTTCGGTTAGTTTGATAGCATCGCTTTCGGGGTCTGAATCAATTTTTTGTAGAATCAAATCAATTTTTTCCATTTCAAGGTCGATGATATCGTCCATGATTTTTTGCGCCAATTTGGCGTGTTCAACAAACAAGTCAAAGTTAAATTTGGCTTCTGGGGTAAATGGATTTTCCACATAAGAATATAGGTTGATGGCCAACAAACGGCAGCTATCGTAAGGACACAATGGAATTTCGCCACATGGGTTGGTTGATACGGTTCTGTAACCTAAATCGGCGTAGCAGTCGGGTAGGGATTCGCGGGTAATGGTGTCCCAGAACAATACACCAGGTTCGGCCGATTTCCATGCATTGTGTACAATTTTTTTCCACAAATCGTTGGCGTTGATTTCTTTGGTATAGGTAGGTTCTGCGCTGTCAATGGGGTATTGTTGTACGTATGGTTTGCCATCAATTACCGCTTGCATAAAGTCGTCGTGTACTTTTACCGATACGTTAGCACCGGTAACCTTACCTTGTTCCATTTTGGCATCGATAAAGCTTTCTGAGTCGGGGTGTTTAATAGAAACACTCAACATCAATGCACCACGACGTCCGTCTTGTGCTACCTCGCGGGTAGAGTTAGAGTAACGTTCCATAAAAGGAACCAAACCAGTAGAGGTTAGGGCAGAGTTTTTAACAGGCGATCCCGAAGGACGAATGTGCGATAAGTCGTGACCTACGCCACCACGACGTTTCATGAGTTGCACTTGTTCTTCGTCAATTTTAATGATGGCACCATACGAGTCGGCTTTGCCATCGCAACCAATAACAAAACAGTTTGAAAGTGAAGCTACTTGGAAGTGGTTGCCAATACCTGTCATGGGGCTACCTTGGGGTACAATGTACTTAAAGTTACGGAACAAGTCGAATAATTGATCGGCTGTTAACGCATTGGGATACTTGTTTTCGATACGAGCAATTTCGTTAGCCAAACGCCAGTGCATATCGTCTGGAGTTTTTTCGTAAATAGTACCAAATGAATCTTTTAGGGCGTACTTGTTTACCCAAACTTTAGCAGCTAATTCGTCTCCTTTAAAATATTCGGTAGACGCTTTTAAAGCTTCATCAAAAGAGAATGTGTTTTCCATTGTTAATTGGTTTTATGTATTTGTTTAGTCGTTTAGTTGTTTAGTTGTTTAGATGTTGTGGTTAAACAACGAGTGATAAACTATTTTTTTTCTTCCAAAAACAGTTGCAATGTTAGGCAAATTTTTCTGTTTTGCAAATATATTTTTCAGAAAAATTTACGCAAGTTATTAACAATGGATTGATAAATTGATTGTTAAAATTTCTAAAATATTTTGCAGATAATTGATTATTAAATATTTAGAAATTTAATAGTAGTAAAAAGTTTTCCAAATGCAGCAAGTTATATCTAGTAATGTTTATTGTTGGTTGATTTTAGTTGCAATAGATATTATAAACAAACTGTTCTATCAATTGGTTTATTATTTGAGGTTGGTCTGTGTTGGAATGGAGTGGTGTGGTGTAAGATTTTTGTTCCATAGAGCAAATATATTAGAAAATGTTGGAATGTATGCGATAAGTGGGAGTATATGTTTTTATCTTTAAAACTTGCCGTTATCGGCAAGTTTTTGTATATTTGTGGGAGAAATCATTAATAAAGTTTGCCGATAGTATGAAAAAATATATTTCAGTGGCAATGTTTGCCGATAAATATGGTGTAGCAGAACGTACCGTGCGTAATTATTGTGCTAAAGGGAAAATAGAAGGTGCTTATTTGATGGGTAAAACATGGAATATTCCTGCAGATGCTGTTTTGCCTGTTAAACACAAACATAAAGAGCGAGTAATGCCTTTGCTTGGGGTGTTGCAAGAGCAAAAACAAATGCGTCTTAAAGGTAGTATTTATCATCGCACTCAGATAGATTTAACATACAATTCCAATCATATAGAAGGTAGCCGATTAACGCACGATCAAACACGTTATATTTTTGAAACGAATACTATAGGCGTAACTGATGATGGTGTTAAGGTAGATGATATTATAGAAACAGTAAATCACTTTAGATGTATTGATTTTATTATAGAGCATGCTATGGATAAACTTTCTGAAGGGTTTATTAAAGAATTACATTTTATACTAAAGAGTGGTACAACAGATAGTAATAAGGATTGGTTTGCGGTGGGAGATTATAAACGTTTGCCAAACGAAGTAGGTGGAATAGAAACCTCTTTGCCAGAATGTGTGGCAGTTGATATAAAACAGTTGCTAAAGGAATATAACGCTAAAAAGCAGAAGTCATTTGATGATTTGTTGGACTTTCATCATCGTTTTGAACAAATTCACCCATTTCAAGATGGGAATGGCAGGGTGGGACGTCTCATTCTTTTTAAAGAATGCTTGGCAAACAATATTGTGCCATTTATTATTACAGACGAATTAAAAATGTTCTATTATAGAGGGCTTCAAAATTGGCCTAATATAAAAGGATTCCTTCGTGATACTTGTCTTACTGCACAAGATCAGTATAAACTACTACTTGATTACTATCGAATAAAATTTTAGCATTAACACCTTTAATAGGCATTTTTTTTGTCATTGCCATTAGTTTGCTGTATCTTCGTGAAAATTTGTCATTATTATGAGAACTTCCATTAGAAAATACACCGATCAACCATTATCGGATACCTTATTAAATGATTTGTTAGAAAAATCGTTTAGAGCATCTAATACGGGAAATATGCAAACGTACAGCGTGATAGTTACACGCAGTGAGGAAAAGAAAAAAGCCCTTGCGCCTTTTCATTTTAACCAACCCATGATATGCGGTGCGCCCGTAGTGCTTACTTTTTGTGCCGACTTTTATCGCTTTAGCCAGTGGTGTAAAGCGCGCAATGCCGAACCTTGCTACAACAACTTTTTGTCGTTTATTTCGGCAACCATTGATGCCACCATTGTAGCGCAAACCTTTGCCATGTTGGCCGAAGAGGCGGGCCTGGGTATTTGCTATTTGGGAACCACCAATTACATGGCCTCCGAAATTAGCCAGGTATTGGAACTGCCTGAATTGGTAGTGCCCATCACCACCATTACCGTAGGTTATCCTGCCGAAACACCTGCACCAACCGACCGTTTGCCTGCATCTGGCCTTATTCACCAAGAAACGTATAAAGAGGTAGATATTGATGCTTTGTATGCCGAAAAAGAAGCATTGCCAGCCATGCAACAGTTTGTAAAAGACA
>JAFOFC010000031.1 GCA_017387515.1 Paludibacteraceae bacterium | reverse complement strand
GCCCAAACCTAGCCGTTCCCTTTTGTACAGCCCTTTGCATACCCTCTATAACTACATCAAAATAAGCATCTTTTATGGGCACCTTATGCTGTATTCGGTAAGCCATATCTATGCTATCACCCTCTATGCCTTTTACCAAGTGAGGGGTATAAAAGTAGCCTCTGTTGGCTATAAAAGCAGCCAAATTGGCAATTTGTAATGGAGTAGCCAAAATCTCGCCCTGGCCAATAGAAATAGAAATAATGGTAGACGATTTCCATCCTTTTTTGCCATAAATTTTATCGTACGTTCTGCTTCGGTACACTACTCCGCCCTTTTCGCCTGGGTAATCAATACCCAACTCGTCGCCAAAGCCCATACCAAACACATAATCGCGCCACACGTTGTAGGCTCCTTGGATAGAACCGTACTTATCTAAACGTTCGTCTAACATACGACGCATGCCATAACAATAATATGCATTGCACGATGTTTCTATAGAAGTTGGTAAATCGATGGGCGATTTGTGATGGTGACAACCCACCTTTCTGGTTTTGGTATAATAATAACCCTCTTTGCAAGGAAACAAGGTGTTTCTAGAAAAAATACCTTCTTGCTGCATAATTAGGGCTTGTACCAATTTAAAAGTAGACCCTGGAGGATACTGCGCCATTACAGGGCGGTTAAACAAAGGTTTGTTTTTATCGGAACTAAGGGCTGCATAATTTTTAGAACGATCCTTACCCACCAGTAATTCGGGATTAAAAGAAGGAGCCGATACCATGGCCAAAATTTCGCCTGTTTTAGGTTCGATGGCCACAATGCTTCCCATTTTACCTTGCATCAACTTTTCGCCGTAGGCTTGCAATTCCATATCCATACCCAAGGTAAGGTTTTTACCCGGAATGGGCGCTACATCATCGGCCCCGTCGTTGTATTTTCCTTTGATGCGTCCATGTGCATCGCGCAACAAAATTTCTACCCCTTTGGTGCCTCTTAACTGTTTTTCGTACTGATGTTCTATGCCCGATTGACCCATGTGGTCGCCGCGTTTGTAGTAATTATCGGCATCTAATTGTTTTTGCGAAGCCTCGCCCAACGAACCTATTTGCAAGGCTGCACAAGGTAGGGTATATTCTCTGGCTACCCTTTGTTGTACAAAAACACCCGGAAAACGGAATAACTTTTCTTGTAAATGGCCGTATTCTTCGTACGATATTTGCGAGGCAAATACCTGTGGGGTGTAGCGCGAGTACCCTGGATTTTTTCGTCTATTTTTGATGTTACTTATACGCTCTTCAAACTCTACTTGCGTAATGCCCATTACCTGGCAAAAAGCCAAGGTATCAAATTGGGTCATTTCGCGCATCACCAACATCACATCGTAAATAGGCTGATTGGAAACCATTAACTTTCCGTACCTATCGTAAATTAGCCCCCTAGAGGGGTAAATGGTTTTACGCATAAAAGCATTGCTATCGGCACTATCTTTATACGTATCGTCTAATACTTGCAACGAAAACAAGCGCACCACAAACAACCCCGCCACCAATAGTACCAATAGTACCATTACAATTTGGCGCGACCTAGAATCTTGGTGTTTTCGTTTGTATTTCATCGTATTAGTCATAAGTCGGTCCCTGAGCCGGTTGCTGAGCTTGTCGAAGTATGGTAAAAGGGTACCTGATGATGCAATAAAATTTATTTAGAGCGCAAATATTCGTAACATAGCACAAAGCCTGTGGTACACACCGTATTGAGTACAATACGCAAAAGCGTGTAGCCAAAAGCAAAAAAGGTAAAGGCTTCTAGCATATACAAAACCGTATGATGCAGCAACACCAACCCGACTACGTATTTAAAATAATCTAGCCAACCTACCCGCACGGCAGAAACCTCGTCTTGTTGTGCATTTAAGGTAGAAAACAACATACCTATCCAACCATTGCGCACAAAACATACTAGCACACATGCAAAGGTATGTACACCCATGGTATTGGCAAAAATATCTACCAACAAGCCCATTAAAAAGCCCAACAACATGCTATACGATGTTTTAAACGATACGGGCAATCGTAAAAAGAAAATAAGGTAGATATACGGACTAAGATAACCCATAAAGTCTAGGTTATTAAACAGCAGCACTTGCAGCAACAGCACTGCAACAAAACGCAATATATAAGGTAAAACGGATGGCATTTATTGTAAAGCTTTAAATTCTGTGTTTCCTGCAAATTGAATAACGTTTACTTCTGCTAGTTTGCCAAAATCTACCGATAAATCTACCTTAATTTGCAAAAACTGGCTTTCTTCTATCAACGTAACGTCTGCCACTTTTCCTACAGGAATGTTACTGGGGAAAATAGCAGAGAAACCACTGGTACTAACGGTTTCGCCTATCTTAACGGTGGCATGACCAGGTACTTCTTGCAATATAGCCGTGCGGTAATCGGAGGCATCCCATACCAACGACCCAAAATTTTGCGTAGAATCTAACCTACAACTTATGCGCGATTGCACATTAATAATGGGAATTACCATGGCATAATGACGCGATGCCGATTTAACAATACCCACTACCCCATCGGGCGATACTACCCCCATATCGGGCAAGATACCATCGTCTGTTCCTTTGTTAAGAGTAATGTAGTTTTGCGCCTTGTTAATAGAGTGTTGAATAACATGCGCAGCAACGTAAGTATAAGGTTGCCAATAAGCCGTATCGGCCGTAGTAATAAGCATAGAATCGGTAGAGGACACCAAAGCAGGTTGTTGTGCTTTTAGTCGTTCAATTTCGTTTTTTAAGGCAGCATTTTCTGCCGATAACGACTGGTTTACCTCGCGCAGGTTAAAATACCCCCCTACGGCATCTACCACCTGATAAAATCCCCCAGACACCCAATTAGCAGAACTAAATAAAACAGACCGTTGATAGCTATTAAACTGTACCAACATGATTATTGCTACCGTCTCTAAAGCTAGAAACAGTAGCAATAAACTAAATCTTTTTATAAACTGCAACAAGTTCTCCATGCGTCTTTTGCTATGCTAAACATTAACGCATCAAGAAAGAATATTTGTCGATGTTCTTCAAAGCTAAACCAGTGCCGCGAGCTACAGCGTGCAATGGGTCTTCGGCCACAATGAATGGAATGTTCATTTTTTCTGAGAAACGTTGGCTCAAACCACGAAGCAACGCACCACCACCGGTTAAGTGAATACCATTGCGTACAATATCGGCATACAATTCTGGAGGAGTAGCTTCTAAAGCAGAAAGAATAGCCGCCTCTATTTTAGAAATTGATTTATCCAAACAGTGAGCCACCTCTTGGTACGAAATTGGAATAGAAAGTGGCAATGAGGTCATACGGTTAGGACCTACTACCAAGTAATCTTCTGGAATTTGATCGTCTGGCAACTCGGTTAAAGCAGAACCTACGTTAATTTTAATGGCTTCGGCAGTAGGATCGTCAACTTTGATGTTGTGCATACGGCCCATGTATTCGCGAATATCGCTGGTAAAGTCGTCGCCTGCAATACGAATAGAACGGTTACAAACCAAACCACCCAACGAAATTACAGCAATTTCTGTGGTACCACCACCTATGTCTACAATCATGTGGCCAACAGGCGCTTCTACGTCCAAGCCAATACCCATAGCTGCTGCCATAGGTTCAAAAATCATGTACACATCACGGCCGCCTGCGTGTTCAGAAGAGTCGCGCACCGCACGAATCTCTACCTCGGTACTACCCGAAGGAATACAAACTACCATGCGCAACGATGGAGCAAAAATGCTACTACGCGACGAGATTTTTTTAATCATGCCACGAATCATCATCTCTGCGGCATCGAAGTCGGCAATCACACCATCGCGCAAAGGACGAACGGTACGAATATTAGCGTGCGACTTACCATGCATCAAGCTAGCTTGGTAACCCACGGCTTTTAAATTGCCCGATGTATCTAACGCCACAATAGAGGGCTCGTCTAATACAATTTTATCGTTTTGTATAATAATGGTGTTGGCTGTACCCAAGTCGATGGCCAACTCTTGTGTGAATGAAAATAAACCCATTATATTTTATTTTTTAGTGTTTAAAGTGACGAATACCGGTGGTTACCATAGCAATACCGTTTTCGTTACAATAGTCGATTGATAAATTATCTTTGATAGAACCACCAGGTTGAACCACAGCATTAACACCTGCTTTTGATGCAATTTCTACACAGTCGGGGAAGGGGAAGAAAGCATCCGATGCCATTACTGCACCGTTCAAATCAAAGTTAAAGGTTCCTGCTTTTTCGATGGCTTGACGCAACGCATCTACACGCGATGTTTGACCTACACCACTAGCACACAATTGTTTGTTTTTAGCCAATACAATAGCGTTCGATTTGGTGTGTTTTACAATTTTGTTGGCAAAAATCATATCTTCAATTTGCGCAGCAGTAGGTTCGGTAACGGTAACGGTTTTCATTTGTTCTGCACCTTCTGTACTGTTGTCGCGATCTTGTACCAACACGCCATTTAACAACGAGCGGAATTGTTTTTCGGGACGTGCAAATGGTTTTTGAATAAGGATGATGCGGTTTTTCTTTTGCGATAAAATTTCTAGCGCATCCATGTCGTAATCGGGAGCGATGATTACTTCAAAGAAAATTTTATTGATTTCTTCGGCAGTTGCTTTGTCGATAGGAGCATTGGCCACCAATACACCACCAAAGGCAGATACAGGGTCGCCAGCCAAGGCATCGTTCCAAGCTTCTAGCAACGTAGGACGCGAAGCCAAACCACAAGCATTGTTGTGTTTTAAGATAGCAAAGGTAACCTCGTCAAATTCGGCAATTAGGTTAATGGCAGAGTCAATGTCTAGCAAGTTGTTGTAAGAAATTTCTTTGCCTTGCAATTGTTCAAACATTTGGTCAAAGTCGCCATAGAAGAATCCTTTTTGGTGAGGATTTTCGCCATAACGAAGAGTTTTAGCATCGTCTTTAGCATAACGGAAAGCGGTGCTATTTCCACCATCAAAGTAGTTAAAGATAGCCGAATCGTATAAAGAAGAAACAGCAAATGCTTCTTTTGCAAAGAATTTACGTTGTTCTAAGCTACTTTGAGCGCCATTTTCTTCTAGCATATCCATTAGTGGAGCATATTGCGCTTGCGATGCCACGATTACCACGTCGGCAAAGTTTTTAGCAGCAGCACGAATAAGCGAAATACCACCTATGTCAATTTTTTCGATAATGTCTTGTTCGGGAGCGCCCGATGCAACGGTTTTTTCGAAAGGATACAAATCAACAATTACCAAGTCGATTTCTGGAATTTCGTATTGTGCAATTTGGGCTTGGTCGGTTTCATTTTCGCGACGACACAAAATACCACCAAATACTTTGGGGTGCAAGGTTTTAACACGACCTCCTAAAATAGAAGGGTAAGAGGTAAGGTCTTCTACCGCATCGCATGGAACTCCCAACGACTCAACAAAGGTTTGGGTACCACCAGTAGACAAGATGCGAACACCTTCGGCATGTAGTTTTAATACAATTTTGTCAAGGTTTTCTTTGTGAAAAACCGAAATTAACGCAGTTTTAATTCTTTTGTTATCCATAACTATTTTGTGTGTGTTTGTACAAAATTCTTTATGGCTACAAAACTACAAAAAAACTGCCTAACGGCAGTGTATCTGTTATCTATGAAATAGATAAATTTACAAATTGTTAATAACTATTTGCTTCTTTGGTAGGTAATAAAGGTAAAAGGATAGGCATGCTTGTCGTCGGCAGGGTGTTCTTCTTGGTTTACCGCCGTCCAAATAGCCTTATCTATAGTAGGGAAATAAGCGTCTGCATCAAAGCGAGCGCCTATTTGGGTTATTTCTAACACATCGGCATTCGCAATGGTTTGTTTGTAGATATTTTCGCCCCCTATTACAAATACTTCATCTTCCGATTTACACGCAGCGAACGCGCTATCTATAGAATTAAACACCTCGCAATTCGCCAATGTTAAATCGGTTTGCCTAGAAATCACTATATTTCGACGTTTGGGTAAGGCACCACCTGGCAACGAATCAAAGGTTTTACGGCCCATTATAACCGTTTTACCTTGGGTTAATTGCTTAAAATGCTTTAAATCGGCAGGCAAATGGCAAAGCAATTGGTTGTCTTTACCAATGGCTCCGTTTAGGTCTATCGCAGCAATGAGGATGATTTTCATGGTGATTTGGTGATTTGGTGAGTCGGTGATGCGGTGATTCGGGCACTTCGACAGGCTCAGTGACCGAATCTAACTGAACATTAAACAGAAACTACGCCCTTGATGTGAGGATGCGCTTCGTAGCCTACTAATTCAAAATCGTCGTAGGTAAAGTCGAATATCGATTTTACATTGGGGTTGATTTTCATTTGAGGCAAGGGTTTAGGATCGCGCGATAGCTGTTCTTTTACTTGCTCTATGTGATTTAGGTACACGTGCGCATCGCCAAGGGTATGCACAAAATCGCCCTCCTGCAAGCCGCATACTTGCGCCATCATTTTTAGTAGCAACGCATACGATGCAATATTAAAAGGCACGCCCAAAAAGGTATCGGCACTGCGTTGGTACAATTGCAAACTTAGTTTGCCATCGGCTACGTAAAATTGAAAGAAGGCATGGCAAGGTGCTAGGTTCATGTTATCCAAATCGGCCACGTTCCAAGCACTAACAATGATACGACGCGAATCGGGATTGTTCTTAATGGTATCTACCGCTTGCTGAATTTGATCTACAAAACCGCCGTTGTAATCGGGCCACGAACGCCATTGATAACCATAAATATGACCCAAATCGCCATTTTCGTCGGCCCATTCGTTCCATATACGCACCCCATTATCTTGTAGGTACTTAACATTGGTATCGCCTTTTAAAAACCACAACAATTCGTGAATAATCGACTTTAAGTGCAGTTTTTTGGTAGTTACCAACGGAAAACCATCGGCCATATTAAAACGCATTTGGTGGCCAAACACACTAATGGTACCCGTACCGGTGCGGTCCTCTTTTTGAGTACCCTCGGTCATGATGCGGTCTAGTAAATCAAGGTATTGTTTCATAATAGTTGGTGATGCGGTGATTTGGTGATTTGGTTATTTGATGTTTAGGCGATTCAACGATTTAACGATTCATCATTATTTAAAACAACTTATAGGTGGTTTTTAACACCTTAAACTCCGTACGACGGTTAATTTGGTTAGCAATTTCTTGTTGCTCGCTATTTAGTTTAGAAATAAAGGCCTCGTCTAAAGGTACTTTATAGCGCAAGAAACGGTACTTGGTAGCCAATTCTTTATCGGGAACAACAGGAACTGATTTGCCATAACCTTTGGCGGTTAAACGATCTTTTTCTATGCCTTTGGCGGTTAGGTAATTTACCACAGCTTGTGCACGCTGTTCTGATAGCTTGATATTAGCTTCGTCAGTACCCACATAGTCGGTATGGGCGCCAATTTCTATGGTAACGTTAGGGTTATCGTTTAATAAAGTAACCAAAGCATCCAAGCCCGCCGACGATTCGGGTGTTAACTCTGCCGACCCAAATTTATAAAAAATATTTTCCATTTTAACCGGTTTGTTTACCGAAGTTAATGTAAAGTTTACTGGAAATTCTTTACTTTCTTCTATATCAGGCACTTCTAATTCTGCCTTTTGGTTTAGGAATCCGCGGCAAGCACCCATCATAACGTATTTGGTGCCACGCTTTAAGGCAAAAGAATAGGTACCATTCTTTTTGGGCTGAATGGTAGCAATGGTACCATCGTTGCCCACCAGCTTAATACGGGCATCGCCCAATCCTTCGCCAGCAGCATCGGCTATGGTGCCTGTCATTAAATAAACCAAATCGGGTTGGTAGAAACTAAAAATGTGGTCGTAAAATTTCTTATTACCCCTATTCGACGAGAAAAACCCACGGTTTTCTTTTCCGGCAAAGGTAATACCAAAATCGTCCGATGACGAGTTGATAGGAGCAGGCATTAACACCACATCCCAACTGTCGGGGTCTTTGCTTACTTGTTTGGGCTTTAACGTGGCTTCAAAAATATCCAAACCACCCATACCGCCGTGTCCATCCGACGAAAAATACAACCTACCGTCTTCTCTAAAATAAGGGAACATTTCGTTGGCTTCGGTATTGATGCTTGCGCCTAGATTTTCTGGTAAGCCCCACTCTTCGCCGTTTTTTTCGCAGCGCCAAATGTCTTTACCCCCTTTACCGCCTGGCATATCCGATACAAAATACAAGTACCTACCATCGGGCGATGGGGCGGGATGCGCTACGCTTAAGGTAGAATCGTTTAACAGTTTAACCTGTTTGGGTTCGCTCCAAGCACCGCCACTACGTTGCGAGGCATAAATGGCCGTGCCCAAGGTTTCGCCTTTTACTTGCTTGCTTAGGGTATAATAGAGCGTTTGCCCATCTGCCGAAAGGGCACATGCACCTTCGTCAAAAGCCGTATTAATGCCTTCGTCTTCTAACAATTCTGGGGCTTCCCACTCGCCTTGCACGTTTACGCGAGAAAAGAAAATGTCGTTGTTGCGCTGCCCCGTAATGCGGCTGGTTTTTACTTTTTTGCCACCACGGGTAGAGTTAAAGTACACCAAATCGTAGTCGGTGCCTGCATAAACAGGGCAAAAATCGGCATACTTAGAGTTAAAAACTTTGGGTTGTTCTACCACATAACGCGACACACGTTTGGTTTTGGCCAGCATCGAATCGCACGAAACTAGTCCGCGCAAGGCCACCTGGCTAGTAGGATACGATTTTAGGTAGGTTTCGTAGTTTTTGCGGGCCAACTCGTACTTGCCATTGCCGCGCAAAACCTCAGCATAATAGTAGTAAACTATGCTGTCTTTATAAGCGTACCGAATGGCATTTTTTAATGCCGATTCGGCTCGCTTGTTGCTTTCTATCAGCCTATAAGCGTTGCCCATTTTAAAGGCAACCTCGGCTTTTTGTTTTTTATTTTTTCGCGCATTGATACTAGGATAAATGCCTTTGTACATCTCTCCTGCCTTGTAATACTCGCCCAGCTCAAACTTTTTATCGGCTTTTGCGATGCGGGCATTGATGCTACACGACATCAATGCCACCGATAGGCACAACCCTATTGCTATGCGCTTAATCATTGGAATGTTCGGGTACAATCAATTTGTAACCTTTACCGTGAATGTTGATGATTTGTACGGCTGGATAATCGTCTTTTAACAATTTACGCAACTTGGTAATGTAAACGTCCATGCTACGTGCGTTAAAGTAGTTATCGTCTATCCAAATGGTTTTTAAGGTATAGTTACGTTCCAAAATATCGTTGGCATTGGCACACAATAGCGACAACAATTCCGATTCTTTGGTAGTAAGTTTAGTAGATTTATCGCCAATGGTAAGTTGTTGTTTTTGCGAATCAAAAACAAATTTACCCAAACGATATACCACTTTATCTTTTACCTTGCGGCTTTTTACACGACGCAAAATAGCCTCGATACGGAACAACAATTCTTCCATGCTAAAAGGCTTGGTAATGTAATCGTCGCCACCAATTTTAAAACCTTCAATGATGTCTTCTTTTAAGGTTTTAGCTGTTAAGAATAAAATAGGTACTTCGGTATTGATGGCTCTAATTTCTTGCGCCAAAGCAAAACCATCTTTTTTAGGCATCATTACGTCAAACACACAAACATCGTAGGTGTTTTTCATAAATGCTTTTAAACCTGCATCTCCGTCCGACATTAAATCGGTATCATAACCTTTTACTTGTAGGTATTCGCGAAGCAACATACCCAAGTTTTCGTCATCCTCACATAAAAGGATTTTTACTTTTTCGTCGTTCATAACTTATTTTTTTAAGGTTGGAATTACTATGGTAAATATGGTACCTACGCCCAATTCGCTCTCTGCTTTAATGGTTCCGTTGTGTTTTTGGATCATTTTATACACATAAGCCAAACCCAAACCAAAACCTTTTACATTGTGCACATTGCCTGTGGGTACGCGGTGAAATTTTTCGAATATTTTTTTTAGGTGCTCTTTAGAGATACCAATGCCGTTGTCTTCTATCTTTATAATTAGCTGCGAACAGTCGTCGTTATTGCGTGTGCGCACTACCAAATGCAAAGGCTCATCGGGTTTGGCGTATTTTACTGCATTGTCTAGCAAGTTAAATATAACGTTGGTAAAATGCAGTTCGTCTACGGTTGCCAAACTTTCGGTTGCCATCAAATCGCTTTCTATGCTGCCACCCTTGCTCTTAACCTTAATGTTAAAGTTCTCTACTACATCTTCTATAATGGTATTTACATCGGCTTCTTTAAATTTCATGATGGCTCTTTCGTTTTCTAACAACGAAATTTGAAGCACTTTTTCTACCTGAAAACTAAGTCGCTTGGTTTCGTCGCCAATGGTGCGCGATATGCGCCTCATCAGTTCGGGCGACTTGGCTATGTTTTCGTCGTTCAACATTTGCGATGCCAGCGAGATACTAGATATGGGGGTCTTAAACTCGTGCGTCATGTTGTTCATAAAGTCCGTTTTAATTTCGGCTACTCTATGTTGACGAATCATTAGGTAAATAGTAAAAACAAAGGTTAAAAATAGCACTACACTCATAATAATAGAGGTAAATGCCGACTGAAACATCGACTGAAAAATGTACCCATCGCGCTTGGGAAAATACACGCGCAACAAATTCATTTTAGGATTATAGTCGTTGGGGAATAAAATTTGCGAATAGTAATCGTGCGAAATATTGGTGGTATCAAAGCTAGCACTTTCGTACACATGCTCGCCCTGATAGTTTACCAAAGCCATAAAGAAAGGAGTTTCAATGCCCATGTTGGTTAACTCTCTTTCTAGCAAATCTTCTACGTGTTTGGTATTTATACGCTGCTCGATGGGTTGCTCGGGGGCCTCTTTTAGCCACTTCATGGCCACATCGGTCATCATTACCTTTTGGCGAATGTAGTTCTTTTTAAGCCTATTGTGTAAATCGTGGGCAATGTTGCTATTAAAAGAGGTAGGATGAAACGATTTTAGCGTGGCAGGCATGGGCAATATACCTGCTTTTACCAACTCGTCGTGCATGTCTTTACCTTCCGACTGCAAAGCCTCGTTTAGGTAATTGATGGTTTCTTCTTCTTCTAATATGCGGCACGTTTGGTAAAGACTTTGCTTAACCCCCTTATCAAAATGCGCACGACGCATATCGATAAGCGTATTAAAGTAGTTAAATTGCACCAGTACTAACCCCAAAAAGGTTACCACCATGGCAACGCCTAGTAATATGATGCTTTGTTTTCGCATAGTGAATTATTAGCGAAAACAAATGTAGTATTTTAACATTTCAGTTGGTACTTTTCTTACCAACATTTAACATTTAATTTTAACATTTGAATTTAACATTTCAAAATGTTAAAATATTTGGTAAATCGGCGAACCGACTAATCGGCGAATCGATACCTTTGACCTTGAACTTTGGACTTTTACACAGGCCTTGCGCTCGCTTTGCTCGCTTAAAACCTGCCTATTATTTAGTTTAACCCCTACGGGGTGATTTCGACTTTATTCAGGCTTCGCCCTCATGAATTTTAGCGCAAGGTGAATGCAGAAACCATGTTTACATGGGTTATGCTGAACCGAAGCCTAAAATCATGTAATAAGTCAGGCATCGCATTAGCTTCGCTGAAGTTGCTCTCGCTCGGCATAGCTTAAATAAATTTAATCTCCGCTCTCGCTTACTCGCAACTTTCGGCATAGTCAAATAAACTTGCCTCTGCGCTCGGCTCGCACTGACCTTGGACCTTCGACCTTCGACTTTGAACCGCGGACGCACGAGCCGTGCGTCCCTACAACCTTCGACTTTGAACCGCGGACGCACGAGCCGTGCGTCCCTACTACTTTTGACTTAAACTCCTTGTGCTTACCAGAGAATAGGGTGTATTTGCGAAAATCGCAAGGCAAGCTGCCGTTGATTAGGTGAATTTTGGCATCGGGTTTTAAGCCCACCTTATCAAAGGCTTCTAAATTAGAGCTGATAACCCACGCGGTGGAACCAGCAAATTTGTGTTTTAAGGTAGAACCAATCATGTTGTAAAGGGCATTTACGTCGTCGCGGTTTAGGCGTTCGCCATAAGGGGGATTGGTTACCATTAGCAAGGGTTTGCTTTGCGTTGGCACATCGGCAAACGAACATGCAGTAAACTGAATGTATTTGCTTAGGCCTGCGTTTTTGGCATTGGCTTCGGCTACTGCCAAGGCTTTTTTAGAAATATCCGATGCATAAATGGTGTGCTTGAATACACGTTCGTGGCTATCGTCGTTGTAAATAGCATCGAATAAATCGGCATCAAAATCTTTCCAATTTTCAAAGGCAAACGATTGGCGGAATATGCCGGGCGGAATGTTAAGCGCAATAAGGGCTGCCTCGATGGCAATGGTACCCGAACCGCACATGGGATCCATAAAATCGGATTGACCCCTCCAACCGGCTAACAATAACATACCTGCAGCCAATACTTCGTTGATGGGGGCTTCGGTTTGTGCCACGCGGTAACCACGTTTAAACAAGGGTTCGCCCGAACTATCTAACGACAAGGTACAAGTGGTATCGGATATGTGTAAGTTTATGTAAATATCGGGCTTGGTAACACTAATAGAAGGACGCTTGCCGCATTTTTCGTTAAAATAATCGGCTATGGCATCTTTTACTTTATAGGTAGCAAAACGCGAATTGGTAATAACGGGCGAATATAACGTGGTTTCTATTAAAAATGTTTGGTCCACATCCATGTAGTTTTCCCATTGAATAGCCTTAGCACCTGCATATAACTGGTCGGTGCTACTTGCTTTAAACGTAGCAATGGGACGTAAGATGCGCAAGGCGGTACGGCTGTGCACGTTGGCTTTGTAAAGCGTTTCTAGCGTTCCATCAAAAGTAACGGCACGACGGCCTATGGTTACGTTATCGGCTCCAATTTGTTTTAGTTCGTTGGCCAATACTTCTTCTAGGCCTTGCAGGGTTTTTGCTACAAAAGTTTCCATAAGGGATAATTTAATCGATGGCTGGTTCTTTGCGACGTTCGGCAATAATCATCAAGGCTTGCTCTTTGATAGCAGGAGGCAAGGGTACATGGCGCAGTTGTAGGCTTTTAAGCCAATCTACTAGTTCGTTTTCGCGCAGTGTAAAAAATACCTCCTCAAACATTTCTATTTCTTCGCTGGTATACGATTCTGCATCGCGGTCTTTAAAATCGTCCAACTCCTCGTCGGCAAAATAAATAATTTTGGTATTAGATGCCAAAAGGCTTTCGTTTTCGCACACTTCGTGGGCCCCACAACACCCTTCGGGGCGTTCATATTCTTCATCAGAAGCAATATCGGTCTTTTGTTGTTTAGTTGTTGAGTCGTTTAGTTGTTTAGACGATTCTGCACTATTCGATTCACCGCTTAGTTGATTCGTCGATTTGTCAAGCCGATTGTCAGGCTGTGCCTCTTTTTTAGAACGGGTGTATTTGTTTAAAAGGGCAATTACTATACCCAATAATATAAAAGCTGCAAGCAATATAATTTGTTTCATGTTGCGTAAGTTTAGTGCAAAAGATGCGACAAAATTACGCAAATCTAGGCAATGTGCAAAATAGAAAAATTTGCAAATTCAAAAAAACTCTCTACCTTTGCACGTCCGCAAATATTTTATCCATTTTAATTCTGTTATGAAGAAAAAATTATTCACTTCATGGCTGCTATTAACAATAAGCATAGCGCCATTGTGGGCGGTATCTCCGCTCAGTTTACTCCACATTAAAGATACACATACCGTAGGGCTTCGTGCTGGCACTGGCTGGGGCGATACATTTGATGTTGGCTTATCGTACCACTATTATTTTCACAGACGATGGTCGGTAGTAGGTGCTTTTGACTACGAAAAGGGCTTTTTTGAAAAATCGGGTTTTTGGTGCGTTAATTTTATGCCAGGCATAGAAGGTGCCATTTGGCAACCTACCAGATGGTTGTACTTGCATGGTACCGCCAATGCCTTGGTAGGTTACGACCATTGGGAAAACAAAGACCTTAATAAAAACAGTCATGGAGCAAGCATTGGTCTTGCTCTGGGCATTAATTTAGAATTTTATGCCTTACCTCAACTATCGTTTACATTGGCTGCCCAGCAAGGATGGAAATATAGTTTTTTAAATACGGGTTACACACACTATTTTTGCCCGCTGTTTACTGCTGGAGTTAGATACAACATTCAATAATCTTTTATAACCACTTAATTTATTTTTTATGAAAAAAACGTTTACCCTGTGGCTTATGCTATTGGTATGCATAAGTCCACTATTCGCTACCGACTACCTGATAGAAGATAACGAATACCTACTTAATTACTTTAAAAAAAGCGGGGAACCCACCGAAGTATACCTTAACTGCGAACAAGAAGTAGTAACCACCAAAAGCAACAAAACCATTACCTTTACGTATGGAGGCAATTTAACGTGGTACAACATGCAAGTAAAAGCTTTAAATTGCTGGTATGTATGGTCGTTTGGTAAATTTGACATTCATTACAAATTGTTCTACAAAGCAGCAAACCAAGAAAAATATACGTTGGGTACAGAGGGTACTCACTACTACATAGACAATGATATTGCTCTACACGAAGCGCCTATTATAGATTACAAAAGAAATGTGGTTAAAATAGATAAAAAACCATTTGAAAATACCATTCAATGGACATTGCCCAATGGACTAAAAGAAGGTACCTACCAATTTATGCTTTTGGTATCTATTAGTGCTAGCGATATAGCACCTACCACTACCCCAACCGTAGGGAGACACTACGAAAACGGCGCCAATAATATTTTTTGCAAATACGAAAGTGCCATTAAACACATCAATGGAACAGTAAGCACTGGCCATACAACAACCAGCAACCAAAACAGATCGGGCGGTATTATAAAAATTGAATACGTTAATAGTAATAAATCGGTTATTCAGGGAAACTCCACGTATAACCCATTAAACGAAGAAGGATATCGCCTAGTATACAACCATCCCGACGCTATTTTTAATGTCAGTTTAACTACCGATAATACGCCTGTTGATACCATCATCGACAGTAAAAAATACCATGGTTACAGCACGTTTATTTGTGGGGTGGGCGAAAGTTACCAAATTCCCAGTACCAGCATGTTAGATAAAGAAATAAAAGAGTGCCAAAACAACCAACAACCCAACTACAATAACCTGAGGTGCATTGAATTGGTAAAACACTCCAATCCTACCCTATTTAGTTTTATCAAGAATAAATACAACAATGGGGAATTTGTAGATGGCGCCTCGCAAGTAAATGCAGATGGTTGGTACGGAATAGTAAGACCCAGAGGCGTATTACTGCAAAGCGTTAACCAAGCAGCAACCTTATTTAACGAAAATGCCATTAGCAAGTTAAGCGACTACGAAAAAACAGGAACTACTTGGTTTACTAGAACGTACCATGTACGAGATTTAGAGCAAGTTAAATTTCCCAATAGCAACATTAACGACCATAATGTATTTAAGGTTTGGAATAAAATGCATTATTCGTACAACAAGGTACATGATGTTACGCAAGCATTGGGTTGTTCGTTCTATGGCCCATCGTATAACGTATTAACCACCTATGGAAGCAATAATGAAAACTACCCTTACCTGTTTTTTGGACAAAATTGCTTGATGTTTAAGTTGGTTCCTAAGGTGTACTTCCCCACACTATCGACTGCTGAGCAAGAAGAAATGCGCATTTGTGCTACCGAAGAAAGTAACACCCTTATTCATTTGGTAGGGAAATCGATTGTTTGTCCTAACACATCGCCTACGGTATACAGCCCTTATTATATTTGGCAAATGTCTACTAACGGAGTAACCTGGAAAAACATAGCCGATAACGATCCAAACCGTGTAAATGCAGACGAGTCAGACCAAATAACCATTATTGATAGCAAAGATTTATTGCTTAAATCTACCATCCTAAAAAATGGTAAGCCACTTTATTTTAGGCAATTGTGCGTATTAAAATCGTTTGCTTCTACCGAAGAAAGCGACCTTTATAACTATCCCATCGAGGTAAATGGTAAAACCTACTATTACATCAGTGTAGCATCAACCGATTTTTATACCTATCGTGCCCTAAGCAAACCCATGGCACAAAATTTTGGTTTTATGGGTTACGAATGGCCTACCCATACCTATTTGTGTCCGCAAGAAGAACTGCAACAAAAACTTATTCAATTTGATTTAGTAAAAGACATTCATATATCAGATCACGAAGTAAACCTATTAAAACAGCATGCTTCTTATAGCATTTACCAAGTAGATGTAGAGGGAAATAAAAAACTGGTATCGCAAAAAAATACCTACAACATTCCCGCATTAGCGCAAGATACCACCCACTACCAATGTGTAATTTCGTTGTGCGGCGATAGTTTAAGCAAGGATATTTACATTTATCGTTTTAAACAAGATAATATTTTGCTATCGCAACTTAGCTCTACGGCAGCCATTGCTAAGGCAGATAGCATCAACAACTATATACAATTGCTATGCCTTAACGAACATTCGCCTAGCATTACCATTAAAAATAATAACGTGGGTAACGTGTACGAATACAAAGCAGAAAATAGCTGGCAACCCTTTACAAAAAACATAGAAGGTACTACCCTACTTCCGTATGTAAAAGAAAGACCCAACCCATCGTTTTACATTCGTAAAACCAATGTTCATGGTTGTGTATCAGATACCATTAAAATAGACCTAAAATACGTACAACCCATTACTGGTAATATCATTGAATTTAAACACACTGCTGCCGATACGGTTTTTGTACCATCTGGCCAAGGTAACCCCTATATTATTGGTTCTTACCCAGTTGCTGGTGGGTATGGCGAAGTAAACCAAGAAGAAAAACTTAGTTTTACTTACCAATGGATGCGTAAATCTACCAACGGCGAATGGGAGCCCATTGTTATCAACTCAAGGTATTATGCCCAAGTAACCGATAGCGGTACTAAAAAAATAAATTCTAGTACCAAATACGTTTCATTGCCGGATGAAACACTAAAAGACATGCAAGAAAATTGGGAAATTGCCCGCTTTGTGTATTCGCGCAAAAATGGCGACGAAAAAAGCCAGATTGTATCTATATCTAACAGCCTATGGATGCTTAGTTCTGCTATGCTGAGCGAAGAAAACATACAAGTTTTTAATGCCGAATGTCCTAACGAAAAGGTAAGTGTAGTGGTAAACGAACCCGACGAACTAATTAACAAAAATACCCGCTATATTTGGAGTGCATCCAACCCCAAACTAGTTCTATCTACCATTAGTACGCAATATAGCACCATAGACAATAAATGCATTATACAAGATGCTACAGAAAACTTTACCATACGTGTTTACCGATACGATACCGCAACTGGGGTAAGAAGCAATACGGTAGAAATTCCCATCAGCGTAGAAGCCTTTAATACTGGTTTTAGTATTTTATACAACCTGCACGAATATGGTTTAGACGAAAAACTAGTAGTACCACCTGGTAGTAAAATTCAACTGATTAACCAAACCGTTAATGCCGATGAACACCTAAACAAATGGGTGCTACAAGTACAAGAAAATTACATGGGCGATGGTCGCATAGTAGAAGGTAGTACCTCTACCCTAGTAAACCCTTCTTGTTATTTATACAACTTGGGGCAACATAAAATTAAGCTTACCACTACCTCTAAAAATGGATGCAACGAAACCGTATTGGCCGAAAATATTTACGTAGAGGGAGCACAAGGAAGGGCTATTGAATCGTATTTTGAAACAGAAGATAGCTACCAAGTAGGTCAACTATGGCTACAAGAGGTATATCCTACCCTACTGAATGCACAAAACGGATATTCTATACACATTAACACCAACAAACAAAACTACCAAGTTGCCTTGTACAACGTAGTAGGACAACAGCTTATTGATCCATTTACGGCTAATGGTAACTACAATTTACCATTGCCCCAATTAAAAGCGGGCTATTATCTATTACAAGTAGATGGTACACTTTATAAAATCTTTAAACAATAATCTTATGAAAAAACTAATATTTGGCGGTTTACTTGCAATTGTAATGCTTTTTGCCGCATGCGAAAATAGAAGCGACGTATTTAAAAATAATAACACTGCTCCCATTATATTACTTGCAGATAATGAACACATGGACCTAGCTAACGATACCTTTAGGTTAGACATGCGCTACGGCGAAGAACGCATCTTGTATTACGAATACAACGATGAATATACCGTAAAAGATTCATTACTATTTGGCATTATAACGCACGAAGGTAAACAAAATGCCCTATTGGCTAGACGTATAGCGCATACCAATAAAATTAAAATAGAAAGTTTGCTACCCGTTACTACCCTAACCGATACCATTACCAAAGCCACCATTCAAGTGGGGTTAGAAGATTATTACCAAACACAAGGTAGTGCTTGGATTAAGGTTAGCATACATCCTAACCAACCCCCTACTCCATCTTTTATCATAACACAAAAAGAAGACAGGGAATTTCGCATCAATGCCTATAACAGTACCGATCCAGAAAAAGATGCCATTGTAGCCTACGAATTTGTAATTGGTTCGCAAGATGCTAGCGAACTGGTATTTAACCAAATAGGGTACGAAACAGAAGATTTTAACCCCTATGTTCCCAATGCTAATGCCGGAAGAGCTGCCAAAGGGGGTACATACATTACAGCCACGCCTATTTATTCTATTTACCATATTTTTCAAGCACCAGGCACGTACAGCGTAAGTGTTAGGGCAAAAGATGCGCTTGGATTATGGAGTAAATGGAGTACCCAACAAGTAGAGGTTGAATAGTAAAAAAGCAGGGGCTATTATAAGGCCCCTGCTTCGTAAAGCAAAATAACGCGCTCTATTATTTTATCTTGTTCTTTTTGCGAAATATCATAATCGTCTTTTAAATCGGCACCTAGCATTTTAGCAAAAACCTGCCACCACCATGCCACAAAACCGCCCCTAAATTGCTTAATCAAATCGTACGAGTTCTTATCGCACTCGCGGTCTATTAATTTAATCATCATTTTACCTTGCGATAAGGTAAAGGTTTTCATAATGGGCTTGTATTTTGCCAACAACTCTTTTTCGTACTTTTTTAGGTACTTCTTTTTTTCTTTTTTATCGGATATGGTATCGCACATGGCATCAATTCTACGGTATTCTTGTCCCACAAATTTTACATATGGATACACTTTTTTAACGTCGCGCACGGTTCTCCAATAAAATTTTTCGCTCTTTTTGGTTTTAAACTTTAAACGTGGAAAAACGGGTATTTCGTTTAATTCTGTTACAGGTATTATTTCGCCTTTATACCATTCGCCAGCCAACAAATAACCTTGTAATTGTTCGCTATAATACGGTACAGACCATGCTGTTATACTAAACATGCCCAGCAGAAAAAATACTATGAAACGTTTTACGCTTATCATACTTACAAAAATAATTTATTTTTTTTACTTAACGCCCATTTATGCGATGCAATATGGTCACCATCATGACCCTATTTCTGTAGCTATGGGAAATGCCAGTTGCTGCATATCGTCGCATTATTTGGGAACTAATGTGGCTTCTGTGGCTTTACAAACTAGCAGTTCGGTACAAACCTACTTGCAAAATAAAGCCACACTACCAACACTTGGACTATATAATGTAGGCTTGGTTTATTCTAATCGATACGTAAACGTAGCATGTAAAGGTAATTTTCATGGATTTGATGCTTATCATGAATTTTCGGCAGAAGTATCGTTAGGCCATTTTTTTAAACCCTATATCGCCATTGCCTTACAAGCATCGTATCATGGGTTGTATCAATCGCCTAAAAATGGCTATGTACACAGTGGCGGGCTTAATATAGGTTTACAAGCCTTTCCATTTAAAAACATGCGTGTAGGATTTTCGGTATATAACATTACTTTTTCGGCTTTTAAAATAAACACAGA
This sequence comes from Paludibacteraceae bacterium, assembly GCA_017387515.1. GTDB lineage: Bacteria > Bacteroidota > Bacteroidia > Bacteroidales > Paludibacteraceae > Enterocola. The sequence goes on along the minus strand of JAFOFC010000031.1, from coordinate 26,776 downwards.
AAATACACGCCTACCCGTTATTTTTCGATTAGGTATAGGATACCACATTGCACAAAAAGTACTGATTACAGCCGATGCTAACAAAGCTTTAGACCAACCATTTGCCTACAGTATAGGCCTTGATTATCAGGTTATAAAAGCATTAGCATTGCGCACAGGTATGTACGTTTGCCAAGGTATTACCCCATCGTTAGGCCTTGGCCTTAGCATAAAAAAATGCAGAATAGACATAGGGGTACAATACCATTTTAAAACAGGATTAAATACAGCTGTTGGAATAGTTTATTTATGGAACGAATAACAGCCCTATTACTTGTTTTTTTTATGGGTATAGGAATACACGCTACATCGCTTCCTATAGTGGTTGAAACATGGTTAGCAGATTATACAGACAATGAGGAACAAGCCGAAACTATTTATCAGGTATTGATGGATAAACTAGCGCATCCTATTAACCTAAATACAGTAAACAGAGAAACCTTAGAACAATTTGCGTTTTTATCCGAACTACAAATAGAAAATTTGCTAGAATACCGACACGATAGGGATTTTTTTGCTACCCCTTACGAATTGAGTTTAATAGAAGGATTTGACGAAAATACCCTATCGCTTTTGATGCCTTTTGTAGTGGCTTTGCCTTTAGAAGAAAAACAAGCATTTTCTTTTCGCACTTGTTTTAAAAATGCCTCGCAACAAATAAACACACGTTTTGACTATACGTTTCAGCAAAAATTAGCAAACGTAAACCCGTTGTATTTGGGTAAACCATGGGCAGGTTATATCAATTATCAATTAAATCATAACCAATTTTCTATTAGTGCTACCATGGAAAAAGATGCCTTAGAACCCTTTACATTGCCTTATAATGCTGGTTTTGATTTTTACGGCGGACACATAGCATGGAAAAATATAGGCATTGTAAAAGACATAGTAATAGGAGATTATACCCCTCAATTTGGCCAAGGATTGGTAATGGGCAATGGGGGTTCGTTTGGCAATTGGGCTAATTTAAGTTCGATGATTAAAAGACAAGACAAAATAAGCGGCAAAAAGAAAGGATCCGAAACGTATTTTTTACGTGGAGCAGCATTATCGTTACAAAGTAAACATTGGACTTTTACGGCTTTGGGTTCTATTAAATATACCGATTTAGCTGCAGGGCTGCATCGAACATTAAACGAATTAGAAAAGAAAAAAAGCGGATATAATTGGTTGGTAGGGGGCAATATCATGGCCCGTTACACGCATTTTAAAATAGGTACTACGGCCATGTACGATTCTTTTACACAAACAGCATTTATGGGATTGGATTACAGAACCTATTTTAAAAATTTTCAATTTTCGGGCGAAATTGCCGTTAATCATCAAGGAAAAATAGCTACTTTGCAAAATATTCAAGTACAATTACACAGCAGCTTACTATATGCTATACAAGCTAGGTATTACAGCAAAAATTATAACAATGCCTTGGGATACAATAGCATAGAAAGTAGTTATAAAAACGGCGAAGCAGGGGTTTTTATGGGGTTAGAATGGCAAATTACCCCTACTTTTAAACTAAATACCTGTGCCGATGTATACCAATCGTTATCGCAAGCCTATCGCATTAGCAAACCTGCTATTCACTATAAAACCTTTGCATCTATTACCTTAACACCCAAACAAAACCAACAAGTATTGGCCAAATGGCAATGGTATTTATCAGAAAGAAATGCCGCTACTAGCAACGATGGTATTTTACCCACCCATCCGTATACTAAAAATAGGGTACTAGTAACTTACCAAGGCAATTTTAACAACGGAATGATATTAAAATTAGGAAGCGAAATTCATTTTTTTCAGTACCATACCGATGAATTACGCATAGGGAATTTAATGTATCAAGACATAGGATGGAAAAACAATACCCTAAACCTAATAGCTAGGTTGGCATTTTTTGATATTCCCAATTACGACAATAAAATAACCGTGTACGAAAACGATGTGTTGTATGCATTTTCGAACACGGCTTATTATGGAAAAGGAATAAGAACCTACCTAAATATAGGCTATAAACCGTATAAAGGGTGGGGTATATTCCTAAAAATTGCGCATACGTGGTATTGGAATCAAAACAGCATTGGGACTGGAAATGAAGCCATAAATGGCCCTAGTCAAACTTTTTTTCACTGTTTGGTTCAATACAAATGGTAGCTATTTAGACAATTCTAACATATGCACAATGGGTTTTACGGCTTTTTGTGCTAATGCTTCGTCTACCAATACCTCTGGCGATTCGTTTAACAAGCAATTATACACCTTTTCTAAGGTATTTAAACGCATGTAATTGCATTCGTTGCAAGTAGCACCTTCTACAGATGGAGCTATAAAGGTTTTGGTAGGATATGCTTGCCTCATTTTGTGCAATATACCACTCTCTGTTACTACAATAAAGGTAGAAGCCTCCGATTTACCTGCATAGTTCAAAATAGCCTGTGTAGAACCAACATAATCAGAAATTTCTACTATTTCTTGTTTACATTCTGGGTGCGTTAAAACAGGGGCATCTGGGTATTGCTCTTTTAAGGCTTTGATGTTATTGACGGTAAATTTTTCGTGTACATGACAAGCGCCATTCCACAAAACCATGTTTCTGCCTGTAACACTATTGATGTAATTACCTAAATTATAATCAGGGCCAAATATAATAGGAGCATCTTTTGGGAAAGTATCTACTATGGCTTTAGCATTGGTAGAAGTTACCACCACATCGGTTAACGCTTTTACAGCTGCTGTTGTATTAACATACGATATTACGGTATGCCCTGGATGTTGTTTTATAAACGATGCAAATTCGGCGGCAGGACAGCTATCGGCCAACGAACAACCTGCTGCTGTATCGGGAACCAATACTTTTTTACTAGGCGATAAAATTTTAGCTGTTTCGCCCATAAAATGTACCCCGCACATTACAATAATATCGGCATCGGTTTTGGCAGCCCATTGTGCCAAAGCCAAACTATCGCCTACATAATCGGCTATATCTTGTATGCTGGCATCTTGATAATAGTGTGCCATAATGATGGCATTTTTTTGCTTCTTTAGCTCGGCTATCTTTTTAACCCAATCCATTTTATTTTTTATTTAAATTAAAAACATTAAAAAAAGAAATTAAAAAGGAAGAATAAGGGCTTGTTAATAAGTTGATAAAAATCTAGCTATAAATTTGCTTTTAAAGTTATAATCAACAGAAAATAGGTTATTAACCACTTATTAACAGAGTAACTCCTTTATAATTTGTACGTTGACCTAGTTATTAACATAGTGTTTATAACTGCAAATGTAAGAAACTTTTTACGGTTATCCATAAAAAATAGGTTAATAAGCATGTTTATTTTTTTTGAATAATAGCCAACAACTTTATTTGGAGGTATAAAAAAAAGATACATGCCAAATTAGTTTTCTAAAATCCAAATTTATTTTTTACTATTTACCAATAGTTATGAACAGGGTTTTGAACACTTTGTAATAGCTTATTAACAACAATGTAAACCGAATGTAATAAAAAGCTGTTATTTAATGCCTTTTAATCAATATTTATTGCTTGATGCTTGTTGTGCAGTAAAATTAGTCTACATTTGCATTGTGATTTTTTCATAGTATTTGATTTTAAGGTTAGCAAATAGGTGGTCAGGCGTGACTACCTTTTGTTTTTTTATAGGGTACTCATTTACTTCAATTTGTACCTATTTCCTGGTAAGCAAATTACTACATTCTGAAATTCAAGCATCAATAAAAGCGGCAATAAATCGCTAACACCCATGTTCACTTTATTAGAAAGATCGTCAATGTGAATCATCTTTTCGTTAAAAATGCAACTAACAATACGTTGTTCTTCTGTAGAAAGTTGGTTAAAAAATGGCGGAAGAGTAGATTCGATAGCCAATGACTTAGGTATTTTTCCTTTCTCCCAACCCATCATATACAATAAATCAGCAGCATTTTCTATTAAAGAAGCTTTGTTGTGTTTAATAAGCGCATTACAACCTGCCGATACACTGTCGTTGCATCTGCCCGGAAAAACAAACACATCTTTATTATAGGTGCCTGCTATGCTGGCTGTTACCAATGCACCGCCTTTAGCGGCACTTTCTACTACCACCAAAGCCTCGCACAAGCCTGCAATAATTCTGTTTCTTTTAATAAAGTAGGGTTTAAGCGGTTCGTCGTAATACAGTTGTTCAGTTAAAATACCTCCGTCTTGCAACATATCGTTGGCAATTTGCCTGTGTGCAGTGGGGTAAATTCTATTAAATCCACTAGCCATTACCCCAATAGTAGGCACATTACATTGCAAAGCAGCTTTGTGGGCTGCAATATCAATACCATAGGCCAATCCACTTACAATTACCAAATTTGGTATTTGTTTAGCCAGGTCGTTTACCAATTTAAAACATTGTTCTTTTCCGTAATTAGTAGCCTGACGGGTACCTACTATCGATACAAATGTACCTTGTTTTAACGAAATATTTCCTTTCTGAAACAAGAGTAGGGGAGCATCGGTACATTCGTTTAGTTGCGTTGGATAGGCACTATCGGTATAAAAAATAGGGGTAATACCTTGCTGTAAGCACAGTTGGTACTCTTTTTCTGCTGTTTTTAAAACCGTAGAAAACTGGTCTATTAAACTATATACAAGGCTTTTAGATTGTACACCTGGTAGGCTTAGTAAATCTTGTTTGGTACAAGAAAAAAGGTTACTGGCACTACCTAAACAGTTTACTAAATTTTTGGCGTTGGTGTACCCAACACCTTTTAGTAGCGTAAGAGCTATTTGACAAACTTTTTCGTATTCGTTCATACACGTAAGAAATTATAAAAATAAGAATTAAGGCAATTAAAATGCCGCAAGTATTGGCTACGGCGTCCATGATGTTAAAGCTTCGATGGGGTGTTATGGCTTGTAAACATTCAATGATTAATCCTAAAGTAAATCCATATTCAAAAATAAAAAGATAAGATTTTCCTTTCTTTTTATGAGGGATTTCTAGCCATAAAATAAAGGCTAAAATAGCATATAAAAAGCAATGTTCGTATTTATCTACATTAGGGGTGGTACTAATGCTAACAATCGAATTTTCGATGGTAGGATGAATAGGAACCACGTCTACCCATAACATGTTTAACAAATCGTCGGGCGATGGTATTTTTATGAGCGATACAATCAGTAAAAAAATACTGAATAAAATGGTTTTTTTGTATGTTTTTACCCATTTCATACCATTAAATCGCATATAATACCATCAGAAATAAAAATTCCTTTTTGGGTTAATTTACACCAACCATCTTTTATTGCAAGCATGCCACTGTCTAGGTATTTTTTACTTTGTTTGGCAAAGTGTGGTTGGTATTGGGATTGAATAAGCAAGGTATTTACCCCTTCTTTTGTGCGTAGCGACGTTATAATTAGTTCGTTGTATAAGTCATCGTCGCTAAGTAATTCATCCTCAAAAATAGTATTATTTTGCGTAATTCCGTTTATGTATTTAGTTAAATCTGAAACATTCCAGCGTCTTTTATTGCTTCCGTTATACGAATGGGCTGCAGCACCAATGCCTAAATAGGGTTTATTTTGCCAATACCTACTGTTGTGTTTAGAACGATAGCCTGGATACGCAAAATTGGATATTTCGTACGCTTCCATGCCCGCTTCTTCTATGTACTGATGCAGGGTTTGGAACATTAAATAGCTGGTATCTTCGCTTACTGCTTGCTGGCGTAATTGGTACATTTTAGTACCTTCTTCGTAGGTAAGATGGTAGGCAGATAAGTGCTTAATGGGCAACGATAAAGCGGTTTGTAAGTTAGATTGCCACGTTTCTATGCTTTGATTGGGTAATCCGTAAATAAGATCAATGCTACAATTAGTATACCCTGCGTTTACCATGTTGTGTACCGCTGCAATGGCTTCTTTAGCCGTGTGGCGCCTATTCATTAGGTTTAATTCTGCATCGTTAAACGATTGTACACCCATGCTAATTCTATTAATGGGTAGCGATTGTAAATCTGCTAAAAAACTAGTTGTAACATCGTCTGGATTGCATTCTATGGTACATTCTTCTAATTGGCTTAGGTTGTAATGAGCTGCAATGGTAGAAAAAATTTGCTCCAATTGACCAATGCTTAACACAGAAGGTGTACCCCCACCCAGGTAAATGGTTTGAATAGGAGAGGGGGGTAGTTCGTTTTTGCGCTCCACCAGTTCGGTGCAAAGTGCTTTAACGTACTTATCTCTTGTTGCAAGTTGAGTGGTAGAATAAAAATCGCAGTAAGAACACCTACATTGGCAAAAAGGAATATGGATGTAAATACTGCTCATGTTTTAATTTAGCGAAAAGGCGGTGGTACCAATTAAGTTGCCATCCCCAAAAATACCGATGTGGTAGGTTCCTTTTTCTAGGGTTGTATCAATGTTATAGTAGATGCAAACATCGGTGTTTTCGCCTGTATAGGCTATGTTTTTTTTGGCCGAATAGGCAATTTCGTTCTCTTCGAATGTAAATACGTTTTCTGGCGATAAACTCATTACCTCGCCATTGGGCTGGTTAATGCGAATGTAAATGGTTTTTTCGCCTCTTTCGGCCGTGATGTTACGTAGTACCGTAAAACAAATTTCTAATTTGGTAATGCGTTTAAGGCGCGATGTTTCTTTGCCTTTATTGTTTAGGGTTTTAAGTTGAATATTATGCGCTTCTAAAATGGCTGCCATATCAATGAGTTTACCCAGTTCGGCATTTTTTTCTTCCATTTCTTTTACCGTTTGGGTAGCCGATTCGTATTGTTTGCGCACCTTTACATTCTCTTGAGTAAGTTGTTTATTAAGCGTATTAAGCGAATCAACTTGAGCCACGTATTGTTTTAAAACGCCACGTACGGTGCCCAATTCTTTTTGCAATTCCCTAATACGTCTGGCATTGGTTGCTTTTACCGTTTTTAGTTCTTGCAAAAGGTCTTTTACTTTTTGCTTTTCTTCGTCAATAAGTTTAAGCAGCGAATCGTTGTTGGTTTCGATGTAAAATTCTTCGTACTGTTGCGAAAGTTGCTCAAATTCTTCGATGGAGGCTTGTTTTTCAAACTCCATTTCTTGCTCAATTTCTTTTATTTCGGCTTCTTTTTGGGTTAATAAAAGGTAGTTGTATGCCAACAACCCTGCCAGTAAAGCAATTAGTACGATGGATATAGAAAGGAATATTTTTGCTCTTTTACTCATTGTAACGGAAATATTGGACAAAAATAGGTAAATTTTTACTACTTTTGCGTTCAATTTAAATTAAATTATGTTATGGCATTACAATGCGGCATTGTAGGGCTTCCTAATGTAGGAAAATCCACCCTTTTTAACTGTTTATCAAACGCAAAGGCACAAGCTGCCAATTTTCCTTTTTGTACCATCGAACCCAATGTAGGTGTAATTACTGTACCCGATGAACGTCTTAACGAAATAGCCAAATTAATCAATCCACAACGCATCGTTCCTACAACGGTAGAGATTGTAGACATTGCTGGGTTGGTAAAAGGAGCTAGCAAAGGCGAGGGCCTTGGTAATAAATTCTTGGCTAACATTCGCGAAACCGATGCTATTTTGCACGTTTTGCGTTGTTTCGATAACGAAAATGTAACCCACGTAGATGGTTCGGTTAATCCCGTTCGCGACAAAGAAATCATCGACCTAGAGTTGCAATTAAAAGACCTTGAAACCATCGATTCGCGTATTCAAAAAGTGTACAAACAAGCCAATGCAGGCGATAAAAATGCCAAAGCACTTTATACTATCTATGCTATGTATAAAGAGGCCTTAGAACAAGGTAAATCGGCTAGAACCGTAGAATTAGACAAAGAACAACGCAAGTTGGTGCGCGATCTTTGCTTGCTTACCGATAAGCCTGTTATGTATGTGTGCAACGTAGACGAGGCCAGTGCAGTAAATGGCAATGCTTATGTAGATGCTGTACGCGAGGCTGTAAAAGAAGAAAATGCCGAAATTTTAATAGTTGCCGCTGCTACCGAGGCCGATATTGCCGAGCTTGAAACCTACGAAGAACGCCAAATGTTCTTAGAAGAAGTAGGCTTAAAAGAATCGGGTGTAGCTCGTTTAATTAAAGCTGCTTATAAGTTGTTAGACTTGCAAACTTACATTACCGCAGGTGTACAAGAAGTACGTGCATGGACTTTTCACCGTGGTTGGAAAGCTCCTCAATGTGCAGGTGTAATCCACACCGACTTTGAAAAAGGTTTTATCCGCGCCGAGGTAATCAAGTACGAAGATTTTATTGCTTTAGGTTCTGAAGCTGCTTGCAAAGAAGCTGGCAAAATGAGCGTAGAGGGTAAAGAATACGTGGTGCAAGACGGTGATATCATGCATTTCCGTTTTAATGTTTAGTAAAGACGCCTTGAAATTCCTCCTTTAAAAGTAAGTTTATAATATTTGACTAATAATTAAGGCTCTCAGCGAACTGAGAGCCTTAATCTTTTAAAAGTTTTGTAAGAAATCGGTTAGATTAACATCGCGTTCTAGGTTTAATTTTTTACGTAGTCGATAACGACTTATTTCTACCCCTCTTATAGAGATGTTTAGCAAAGGCGCAATATCTTTACTAACTAGGTTCATTTTTAAATAAGCACACAATTTTTTATCGCTCATGGTTAATCCTTTGTATTGTTCACCCAATCGTTTCATAAAGTTTTGGTGAATATTATCAAAGTTTTCTTCAAATTTCTTCCAATCATTATCGTGCTCAATGTTCTCGTTAATTTGGGTCATTACATACTGCAGCTTTTTAGCGTATTCTTTGTGATTATCGTTTCTCATATTATCTGCCAATTTGCCTAATTCGTTTTTTATATCAATTAGAATCTCATTTTTTCTAATTAGGTTCATGGTAGAATTGGCAAGATCGTTTGATTTATGCATTAAATCGTCGGCTAATTGCTTGTTTCTAAGTTTTATAATTTCTTTTTCTTTTTCGGCAGATTCTTCTTGATAACGCTTGCTTTGTTCTTCCATTTCTACTTGTTTTTGTTTTTTTAGTTTGTTTTCGCGCCAAATAATGTATTGTTGCAAGGCCACTAAAACAAGTATTGCTATAAAGACATAGCTAATGTAAGCCCAAATGGTACGGTACCAAGGAGCCAAAATTACAAAACTATATTCAGTAAAACTATTTTCTGCATTTCTGTTAATGGTTTTAACCTGAAGTGTGTATTTTCCCTCGTGCAAATTTGTGTACGAACACCATTGTTGTGTGGTGGGTTCAGACCATTCTTCTTCGTAACCTAACAAGCGTACAGAATACATGGTTTGGTTATTCTTACCAGATGAAAAACTAGCAGTACCATAATAAAAGCGTAATGAATTATCTGTGTATGGAACTTCTATTTGTACTTTGTTTTCTACATCTTTAATATACTGAGCACCAATAACTTTATTGCTTTTTAGTGTGCATACTTTTCTTACAAATACGTCAAATATATTGGTAGTATTTAGCATAGACAAATTAACTATGGTAAATCCGTCTTCGTTAGAAATAAGCAATGTATTATAGTCCAATTCAGTTATGTCTGTGTATTCGTACATTAATGCCTCGGGAATAGCAAAAGATTCATTGCTATTTATGCTATATTTACCTTCTTTTTGAAGCAGTGCAGAACCAATAATATCTTTGGTAACAAACCAAAGTTGTTTTTGTTTGTCTTCTTTTAAGTAGTAGTAGGGTTGGTTACCCATTAGCGATTGGTTTATGCTACTTTCTTCCATGCTATCTGTTTCGGTATTGTAGCTATAAATTCCATTATCGGTACTAAATAAAAGTTGGTTGTTAATACTATAAACAGAAATGTGTTCGTTGCTAGGAAAACCTTTATCTTTTCCATAAAAGTCAACCGACTTTACACTTAGATAGTCGTCAGATAGTTTTATTTTAAAAACTCCTTTTAACCCGTGACTCATCCAAATGGCTCCAGTTTCATCTTGTTCAAAAATGCGTGATGATTCATCAAAACCTTTAATTTGATGAGAATATTGCCATGTTCCGTTTACTTTTTTTAGCATGAAAAGTCCTTTGTAGCAACCAGCTATTAAATAATTTGGATTGCTAGCTAAGCGTTGTACAGTCCATACACCTTCTATGTTTGCTATTTTTCTAGCAGATGTACCTGTAATTTCAAACAAGCCCTTGTGATGGCAGCAATAAATTCTTTTATCAATTAGTGTAATTTTGTATACTTGCCCTTGTGTATTTTCAACAGGTATAATATTGCTTATTTGCCCTTTTTTATATGTAGTAAAGAATAACCCTTGATTAGTTCCTAGGTATAGCATGTTGTTTAAGTAAAGTGAACTATAGCCACTGCCATAAGGGTTATTTTGTGGAAAAATACTCCTAAAAGGAGTGTTTATCTTTATATACGAAATACCTTTATCTAGTCCTAACCATAGGTTACTTTCTTTATCAAAAGCTAGGTCTAAAACAGTGTTATTTTGCAGACCAGATTCAATGTTGATGATTGAATAATCACCCGTATTAACATCAATAACAACCACTCCGTTTTGAACAGTACCCACAGCTAATGTATTTCCATTTATTTTGGTACAAAAAGCCTGGCTTTGTTTTAATACGTCGTTAACGGCATGTGGATAGGCAATTAGTTGGTCATTTTTATAATGAAAAATACCATGATTATCTGTAACAAATAAAATAGAATTATCTGGCATAGGTACAATGCCACAAACCAATTTGTTATATAAATCGTCGCAGTTGGGTAGTGTTACAAATTGTGTTCCTATTAAAATGTATACCCCGTCGCTATCGGATGTTATGTACCTAATATTAGCAATTACCGCCGAAAAACGAATATAAAAAGGCGCTTTAATAACGGTAAGTTCGTCGTTGGCATAAAGTACAATGTGAGTATTTGTCTGAAAAGCGATGCCAGCATCATTAGCGGTAATATGCCAAATTTCTCCTATGTTTTTTTCTTCTTCCTTTAATCTATTAGAAAGCGATTCATATTCGCTTATTCCATCTTTTTTAGACCTAAATACACCAAATTCGTTGTGTCCGCCTATGTATATGTCACCATCGCCAGCAATGCATATAGATTTCATGTTATTTCCAATCCCAGGAATTTCGTGATGTTCCCATGACTCTCCGTTGTAACCAAGCAGTCCATTCATGTTGGCAAAGTACATAATACCATTACGTTGCTGTGCAACTCCCCAGTTTTGATTACCCCAATTGTAATCGCGCTTATAAAAATTCTGGATGGGTTGTTGAATGGCAGCTTGCATGCAAATTGTTAATAAACAACCTAGCAAAATGATGAGTAATTTTTTCATGTAATTTTAGGTTCAGTAGTATTGATAATAGGGTTTTTGTTTTGGCTAGAAGTAGGTTATCTCTTCTTTTTCTATTTCGGTAAGTAGGTTGTTGGCTAATTTGCTAGTTCCAATTCTAAACAAATCTGGCGACAACCATTCTTCTGCTAAAAGTTCGCTTATTACGCAGTAGTAAAGCAAGGCATCTTGCTTGGTATTTACGCCGCCAGCTACTTTAATACCCACTTGTTTTTGTGTTTGCTTGTAGTATGCATCAATAGCTTTGCACATGGCATACACGTGGTATAGGTTGGTAGGGTTGTCTTTACCGGTAGAGGTTTTGATAAAGTCTGCCCCGGCTTCCATGGCCAAAATAGCGGCTTTGTAAATGTTTTCGATGCTGTCTAATGCACCTGTTTCTAGTATCACTTTTAGTTTAGCCCCACGACAACAGTCTTTAATTTCAGAAATTTCATCAAATACTTCGTCGTAGTTGCCTTGCAAGAATTTTCCTACGGGTAATACCATATCAATCTCGTCGGCTCCGTACGAAAGCGCTAACGCGGTTTCTGCTAATTTTACCTCTAAAAAGGTTTGCGACGATGGAAAACCAATAACGGTAACAATTTTTACGTCTTCGGTAAGGTTGTTTTTAGCGGTTTCTACCAACGATGGGTATACGCAAATGCCCATGGGTTTGCTCAATTCTGGAAAGTTTTCGTCCAGGTCGTTTATTTTTTCTACCAAGGCCTTTACGCTATCTTCGGTATCGGTAACCTTTAGGGTGGTAAGTTCCAAGTGCGCAAACAAGTCTTTGCAAACGCTTAATCGGTCTGCTTGTTCAAATCGTTTGTCGATGATATTTTTTACTTCCGCTTTAATTTGTTCTAAGGTAGCGGGTAGGGGATACGCCTCAAAAAGTTGGTTAAAGTCTTTCATTATTCTTTGTTTTTAGAATCGATGCAAATGGTAACAGGGCCGTCGTTTAGTAACGACACTTTCATATCAGCCCCAAAAATACCTTTTTTTATTTCTTTATTCAAGTTGACTGCTAATTTTTTGCAGAATTCGTCGTATAGCGGTTTAGAAATTTCTCCTTTGGCTGCTTTAAAGTACGATGGTCTGTTTCCTTTTTTAGTTTGAGCGTGCAAGGTAAATTGGCTGATGCATAAAATATCACCATCGGCATCGATGATGGATTTGTTCATTACGCCTTGCTCGTCGTCAAAAATTCTAAGTGCGGTAATTTTGTTTGCCATCCACGTTAAATCTTCGTCGTTGTCTTCGTTTTCAAAGCCGGCCAAGATCATCATGCCTTTTTCAATTTCGCCAACTACTTTTTTATCTACTTCTACTTTAGCAAAAGTAACACGTTGTATAACTACCCTCATTTTTGCTTGTTTTATGCTGTTTTTTACGACTATTTGTACGGTCGATGTTTAAATTTTAAATTCTGAGGCACTTAAAAATTAATGAAAATGATTGTAAACAATTGATGCTCTGTGTTTTCCAATGCAATTTTCTAGATTTTCTAGTGTTGACTCTTTGATGCGTTTTACGCTTTTAAATGTTAACAAAAGTTTATTTTTGGTTTCTTCGCCAATTCCCTTAATTTGATCCAATTCTGAGGCGGTTTGTTTCTTGCTCCGCTTGTCTCTATGAAATTCTATGGCGTATCGGTGCACCTCTTCTTGCATACCCGCTAAAAATTTAAAGCAAGGGTCGTTGGCTTTTAGTCCGATGGTTTGCGGTGGAAACCCAAAAAGCAATTCGCGTGTTTGGTGTTTATCGTTTTTGGCAAGGCCCGCAATGGGAATGTTTAACTTTAGCTCGTCTTCTATCGCTTGCCTTATCGATTCCATTTGACCAACCCCGCCATCGGCTACAATTAAATCGGGTAGGGGAGTTTGCTCGTCCATCATCCGTTTATAGCGGCGGTATACCACCTCGCGCATAGAGGCATAATCGTCGGGTCCTTGTACGGTTTTAATGTTGTACTTGCGGTAATCTTGCTTTGATGGTTTGCCTTTTTTGTACACCACTAATCCTGCCACTGCGCTATCGCCCGAAATATTAGAGTTATCAAAACACTCAATGTGTAGCGGCAATTTATCTAATTTTAGGTGTTCTTTTAGGGCATTTAGCACCTGTGTTTGGCGTTGTTCTGGATTTAGTTTTTCCGATAACTTGTATTTATCTACCTTGTATTGTTTTACGTTTTGTGCCGATAAATCCAGCAATTTTTTCTTGTCGCCCCGTATTGGAATATTCATGTTTACCCCGTCTAATGCTATGGCAGGCATAAAGGGTACCAATATGGTTTTTGCCGTACTTTGCAAGCGATCGCGTAGTTCCAATATGCCCATCGCCAACACCTCTTCTGCTGGTTCGTCCATCAGTTTATTGTATTCGATGGTAAGCCCTTTTACTATCGATCCTTCTATAATGTGTAGCATATTGATGTAAACAGCGCTACCGTCTTCTTCGTAGCCCACTACGTCCATATTTTCGGTGGCGGTGGTAGTTATTACCGTTTTGGTGCGATATTGCAACAGAGCGTCTAATTTGGCCTTTACAGCGGCCGCCTCTTCAAATCGATATTCCGCTGCCAATTGTTTCATTTCTTGCGTTAGCATACCCGTTATTACCGAACTGTTACCTTTGGCAATTTCCCTAATTTCGGCAATCATCTTTTGGTACTCTTCTTTGCTTTGTTTTCCCTCGCACGGACCCTTGCAATTTTTAATGTGGTATTCTAAACAAAGCTTGTATTTGCCTTGGTTAATTTTATCGGTGAATAGGGGAAATTTACACGTTCTAATGGGGTAGATGCTGCGTATTAATTCTAGCAATGTATCCAGTACCCAAACCGAACTGTATGGGCCAAAATATTCGGCACCACGCATAATTTGACGGGTTTTAAAAATACGTGGAAATTCTTCTTTGGTAATACACAACCACGGATACGTTTTGCCATCTTTAAGCAAAATATTGTAGTGCGGTTGGTATTGTTTTATCAGGTTATTTTCTAACAGTAGGGCATCGTTTTCTGTTTCTACTACGATGTATTTTAAATCGTAAATGTGTTTAACCAATGCCGCTACCTTTGCACTTTGTTCCTTTTTATTGAAATACGACGATACCCTTCGTTTTAAATTTTTTGCCTTTCCAACGTAAATTATAGTCCCCTCCTGGTTAAAATATTGGTATACGCCCGGACTATTAGGCAGGGCAGAAACCAATTGTTTTATGTGGTCGGTGTAGGGCATAGTTTGGTTGGTGAATCGATGTTTAGTTGTTCCTACTCGGTCACTGAGCTTGTCGAATCTTTGTGCGAGCCGAGTGCTGAGTCAAGCTTGCTTGAACTTAGCCGAGGCGAAGCCAAAGATATTAAAGTGCCCGAGTATTTGTTTAGTCGTTTAGTCGTTTAGTCGTTGAGTTCGGTGTCTGTGTTTTTTTTTGCACTGTTCCACGTGGAACATCGCGGTTAAGCGAGAGCAATGATAAGCTTGCTTAATCATTGCCGAGCGGTAGCGATGTCGTGCGGTGCGCAGCATCGCACAACTGAGATTAAGCGAGAGCAATGATAAGTTTGCTTAATCATTGCCGAGCGGTAGCGATGTCGTGCAAGCGAAGCGCAGCACCGATACAAAAAGGTGTTGTGGTTTTGTAGCACGGACGCACGAGCCGTGTGTCCGTGCTTTCAACTTTCAACTTTCGACCTTTGGCTTTCGACTTTTTTGCTGATTAGTCAGCATTAAAAATGAAACAGCGCGGTGGTTTCTATGGTTGGGTCAATAAGCTTGCGACCTTCTAAAAAATCGATCTCGCCAATAAAGTTGAGGTAAATCTTTTTTACGCCAATTTCTTTAAGCATATTGCACGCTGCTTGAATGGTGCCGCCCGTGGCCAAAATATCGTCGTGAAGCAAAACCACATCGTCTTTAGTAAGCGAATCTTTTAGCATTTCAATGCTGTCTTGGCCGTACTCTTTTTGGTAGGTTGCGCTAATGGTTTCGGGAGGTAATTTCCCTTTTTTGCGGATAGGTACAAGGCCAGCGTTGATGTCGCAAGCAAGTATAGAACTAAAGAAAAATCCGCGCGACTCTATGGCTACAATCTTGGTAATTCCTTTGTCTTGATACAACGATTTTAGTTCGTTTCTAACGCAGCTAATAAAGGCTGTGTTTTGCAAAGGCTGTACCAAATCAATAAATCCAATGCCAGGTTTAGGAAAATCCTGCACAATGCGGATAATGTTTTTTGCTTCTTGTAAGGTCATATTTTGATATGTTAATCGTTTATTCGTTTATTCGTTTAGGCGTTGATTGTTGTGCTCCGCTGCGCTACGCACACATCGCTCACGTTCGGCATAGCCCAAATAAATTTGGACTCTGCCCTCACTTACTCGCGATGTTCCACGTGGAACATCGCTCCTTTCTCCTTTCTCCTTTCTCCACTCTTTATCGATTCACCGATTCACCGATTCACCGATTCACCGGCGCGCAGCGCCTTAATTACCTTCCCATCATTACTAGCAAGATGTTTACATCGCTGGGCGAAACACCAGGAATGCGGCTGGCCTGAGCAATGGTTTCTGGGTCGGTTTTGATTAGTTTTTGGCGGGCTTCGGTCGATATAGCGGTAATGGAAGCATAGTCAAATTTGCCTTTAATTTTGATGTGCTCTAGGCGGTGTAATTTTTCGGCAATTAGTTTTTCGCGGTCAATGTAGCCAGCATATTTAAAGGTAATTTCTACCTCTTCCATTATCTCTTCTTTGCGGTTGGGTAGGGCATCAATGGCATTGCACAAAATGGGCACACGCTCGGCCAAAAAGTTTAGGTCAATACCAGGGCGCAAAAGCAATTCGTTTAGGCGATGACGGTGCTTAATTTCGGTGCTTCCAATGGCGCGTAAGCCTTCGTTTACTTGATCGGGGGTAGCACTTTCGGCACGCAATAATGCGCTCAACTCTTCGCATTTTTGTTGCTTTTCTTGCAATAAATTCCAACGTCTATCGTCGGCCAAACCAATTTTTCTAGACTTAGGAGTTAGGCGTGCATCGGCATCGTCTTGGCGCAAAAGAATGCGGTACTCGGCGCGCGAGGTAAACATGCGGTAGGGTTCGTCAACGCCTTTGGTAACCAAATCGTCTATTAGTACACCAATGTAAGCTTCGTCTCTGCCTAGGCTAAAACGGTCTGTTCCTTGGGTAGCAAGGTGGGCGTTTATGCCCGCAATTAAGCCCTGTCCACCGGCTTCTTCGTAGCCCGTAGTTCCATTGATTTGACCGGCAAAAAATAGGTTTTTAACCAACTTAGTTTCTAAGCTATGCAATAGTTGTGTTGGGTCAAAAAAGTCGTATTCTATGGCATAACCAGGACGGAAAATATGAATGTTTTTAAACGCAGGGATTTGTTGCAATGCGTTTAGTTGTACCTCTAAGGGTAGGGAAGACGAGAACCCATTCAAGTAATATTCTGTGGTGTTTTCGCCTTCTGGTTCCAAAAACAAAGGATGCGAATCTTTGTCGCCAAAGGTTACAATTTTGGTTTCTATACTGGGGCAATATCTTGGCCCAATGCTTTTAATTTGTCCGTTGTAAAGGGGCGAATCTTTTAGGCCACCTCGTAACACTTCGTGTACTGCCTCGTTGGTAGTAAGGGTGTAGCAAGGCAGCTGTTTTAGGGGGCGTAATGGTTCGTCTAAATACGAAAATTTATGAAAATCGTATTCGCCAGGTTGTTCGGTGAGATGGGCAAAATCTACACTTCTGATATCAATTCTTACAGGGGTACCTGTTTTCATTCTGTCGGTAGTAAAACCAATTTCTTTTAGCTGCTCGGTAATGCCGTAGCTAGCAGGTTCGGAACAGCGGCCACCAGCCAATTGAGTTTTGCCTATGTGCATCAAACCATTCAAGAAAGTGCCATTGGTAAGCACCACGCTTTTTGCGATGAAATCGACGTTTAATGCCGTTTTTACCCCACAAACCGTATTGTTCTTTATAATGAGTCCAACGGCGGTGTCTTGCCAAATGTAAAGGTTAGGGGTGTTTTCTAACACATAGCGCCAATTTTGAATAAATTTCATGCGGTCGCATTGCGAACGTGGGCTCCACATAGCAGGGCCTTTAGAACGGTTTAGCATTCTAAATTGAAGCGAACTGCGGTCGGTTACCAATCCTTGGAAACCGCCCATAGCGTCAATTTCGCGCACAATTTGCCCCTTGGCAATGCCCCCAATGGCAGGGTTACAGCTCATTTGGGCAATTTTGTTCATGTCCATGGTAATGAGCAAGGTTTTTGAACCCATGTTGGCAGCAGCAGCTGCTGCTTCGCATCCGGCATGGCCGGCGCCTACTACAATAACGTCGTATTCAAATGTCATTTTTTAAGTGGTTTTTCTAACGATGAAATGGCTTTATTTTCTTCTTCGCGCATGCGTGCTTCGTCGGCAGGCTCTTTGTCTTTAAAGCCGCAAAGGTGCAATATGCCGTGAATAATGACGCGCTCTAACTCTTCGTAATAATCGGTTCCAAATTGTTCGGAATTGCTTTTAACCGTATCGAGCGAAATAAATAAATCGCCCGATATTTTATTGCCTTCGCTGTAATCGAACGTAATGATATCGGTAAAATAATCGTGCTGCAAATACTGTTTATTCACCTCTAAAATGTAGGGGTCGGAACAGAAAATATAAGCGATTTCACCGATGGTTTTACCGTGCGATGCGGCTACACTTTTTACCCATGCCGATGTACGTCTAGTACAAATGTTGGGTTTTTTAATGTCTTCTGTATGATAACTAATCATAATCTATAATTTAGGCAAAAAACAAATACGCAATAAATATGGCTGCAATTACGCCGCCAATGTCGGCAATAAGCCCTGCACCTACGGCATAACGGGTTTTCTTAATACCTACCGAACCAAAATACAAAGCTATGATGTAAAAGGTGGTATCTGCAGCCCCTTGGAACAGGCAAGAAAGTCGGCCTATAAACGAGTCTACGCCGTACGTTTTCATGGCTTCTACCATCATGGCTTTGGCGCCACTGCCGCTAAGTGGTTTCATAAAGGCAGTAGGTAGTGCTCCTACAAAATCGGTTTGGTCGGTAAATAGGCCTACTATTTTGGTTATGCCCAATACCAATAAATCCATGGCTCCAGAAGCGCGAAATACGGCGATTCCTACCAACATAGCCACCATGTAAGGGATAATCTTAACCGAGGTGCTAAAACCCTCTTTAGCGCCGTCTATAAACGCCTCAAAGATGTTTATTTTTTTGTATAGTGCACCGCCTATAAAGGCAATGATAATGGTAAAGAGTAGAATGTTGCTAAATAGGTTAGAAAATACCAACATTTCATCGCGAGATAGGGTAGAAACGTACCAAGCCAGCGCAGCAATAAGTGCCGTAATACCGCCTATCCAGCCCAAAAAAGTAGCGTTCCAAAGGGGTAATTTTTGCTTAATTCCAACGTAAAGTATAGCAATAAGGGTAGAACAGTACGTAGCCATTAAAAGTGGAATAAAGATGTCTGTAGGGTTGGCGGCGCCCAGAATAGAGCGTTGTGCCATAATGGCAATGGGAATTAGGGTTAGCCCCGATGTGTTAAGCGCAAGGAACATAATTTGGGCGTTCGATGCGGTGTCTTTCTTAGGGTTTAATTCTTGCAAACTTTGCATGGCTTTTAACCCCAATGGGGTAGCAGCGTTGTCAAGCCCCAGCATATTGGCCGAAAAGTTCATCAACAATTGGCCGTTTACAGGGTGATTTTTAGGAATCTCTGGAAATAGTTTAGAGAAAAATGGGCCAATGATGCGCGCCAAAAAATTAACGCACCCAGCTTTTTCGCCTATGTTCATCAGGCCTAGCCACAATGTCATTACACCCACCAAAGGTAAGGCAATGTCCATAACGGCAAAGATAGACATGTCGAATGTACTTTGCACCATGCGCGAAAAAATATCAACATCCTGAAAAACAGTAAGTTGAATAATTCCAACCACAAATGCAATTAGAAAAAATGCAGCCCAAATGTAACTTAAAACCATCGGATATAAAATTTGCAACTTACAAAGTTAGTGAATATCAAAGGTATATGCAAAAATAATTCATACCTTACAGCTAACACCACAAAAAAAGGACAACCCTAAGGTTGTCCTTTGCTAGTATCGGGAGAATTTACTTATTTTCCTTCAAAGAATTTGTTGAATTCGTCGAACGATACGGTTTTGCTATCGATGCTAACTTTTTCTTTGATGATAGCTACCACTTTGTTTTCGCTAGCGCGTTCGGCAGCGTTGCGAGCACCATTTTGGTCTTTTAGCATTTCTTCAACGTAGTTAGCCAAGATGTCTTCTGGTACGTTTAGCATACCGTATTGAGCAAATTGAGCTTTAGCAGAACGTTTAGCAACGGCTTCGATGTCTTCTTTTTCCAATTTTACGTTGTTTTCTTTTGCGATGCCGTCTTTAACCATTTGCCATTTCAAATCTTCAATCATTTTAGGATATTCGTTGGCAATTTCTTCGTCGGTCATTTTTTCGTTGTTCAATTTTAACCAACGTTTTAGGGTAGCGTCAGCAAATTGAACGTCTGTTAGTTGAGCCAAAGCATAATCGCGAAGGTCAATTACAAATTTAATGTCGCTATCGGCCACAAATTGTTCTTGCAAACCTTCTTTAATTTTAGCGTAGAATTCTTCTTCGGTTTTTACAGTGTCTTTGCCAAACGATGCATCAAAGAACTCTTGGTTCATTTCTGCTTCGGCAAAACGTGTAATTTCTTTTACAGTAAATTGGCAATCGGCAGTAAATTCTTTAGCTTCTTCTGCTTTAATTTGCAAAAGCGATGCAATTTCTGCTTCGTTTACAAATGCTTTAGCAGGGTTAAACACAAAAGATGCTTCTTTAGCAACGCCCAATACTTTAGCTTGTTCGTCTTTATCTTTCATGTAGTTAGGGCTAAGCATAGCGTTTTCTACTTTAACGCCATCTTCTTTTACGCTACCGTCAGCGTTTAGTTCTACCAATTCGCCTTTAATAACGTCTTTTTCGGCAACAGCGTCGGCTTGTACGTATTTGCCATAACGGCCACGATAAGCAGCAACTTGTTTGTCAATTAAAGTTTGGTCTACATCGATGGTGTAGTAAGGAACTTTAGCATTGTTCCAATCAACACTTACTTGGGGAGCCAAAGCAATGTCGAAAGAGAAAGTAAAGTCTTCGCCTTCTACAAGCGATGGAGCAGCGAAACCTTCGGTAGGAAGAGGTTCGCCTAATATATTAAGGTTGTTATCTTTGATGTAGTCGTAAAGAGCGTTAGAAACCAATTTGTTTACTTCTTCGGCCAATAAACCTTTACCGTACATTTTTTTAACCAATCCAGCAGGTACGCATCCTTTACGGAAACCAGGCATGTTGGCTTTTTTGCAGAAGTCTTTAATGGCTTTGTTTACTTTTTCGGCATAGTCGGCGTTGCCAACGGTTACCAACAAGGTAGCATTTACCGCGTCGATGTTGTTTTGATTTACATTCATACGTTTTAAAACTAATTAAAAATAAAATAAACCGCTGCCCATTAAGCAACGGTTTGTTTAAATAAGTGCGGCTGAAGGGACTCGAACCCCCACGCCTCTCGGCACCAGATCCTAAGTCTGGCGCGGCTACCAATTACGCCACAGCCGCAGAAATGGTTTGCAAAGGTAAGTATAAATTTGAAAATACCAAAGGAAAACCAATTTTTTTTGAAAAAAAGTGCTAATACTTCATTTTTTATGCTTTTGTTTAGATAATATTAGTATATAAATCCAAACATCCAAAGGGGTATGGTGTGCTGAAATGAATATTCAATACCATCTTTTACAACGTATGCTTTTTCTGCATCAATGCTAGATAATTGCTTTCTTGTCTTATTTTTACCACCTATTTCAAAGGTGTTTTCATCTATCTCAAAATCGGATACTTTGGATGATGAAATAAAATGATTCACTTTTATCCATGCAAAGAATATTGTTTCTCTTATATGACCAATATCAGGTGTTGTTTCAGATAGAACGTATGATAAGTTTGGATTTTGTAAATACACTTTTTCCACCTTTTCCAACAATTTAATGCCTTTAGCTTTTTCGCGTAACAAACTTATAAGCCCTGTTTTTTCTAGGTATAGTAGATATTGCGGTAGTGTGTTTCTAGATATCCCTAAATCTCTTTCAAGTTTCGAATAATTTGGTTTAAAAGGAACACTTTGAGCTAGGACGTAGAGGAATTTCTTTAATTTATGTACAGACGCTACATCAAAATCTGCAAAATTTGGAACATCTTCTTCTACTATTTGTTTTATAACACCGGTAAGTCTCATTGAATAATCTCCCTCTATGAAGAACGGATAATAACCTTCTCTAATATATTCTTCAAATAGTTGAAGAGGTTTTAGAGTTTGATAGGGAAAATCCACCTTTCCTGCTAAAATATCTTCTAATGTATATTTAGGCAGGTGTAAATTCTCTTTTATGTTAATATATTCTCTAAAACTTAATCCAGGTAAATGATACTCTATTTTTCTTCTACTTAAGTCGGATCCACCCTTTTCTAATTCCAATATTGATGAACCGCTATAAACCACTTTTAAATCAGTATATTTATCGTATATGTTTTTTATCTCTGTAGTCCAGCCTTTGTATTTGTGAATTTCGTCAATATAAAGATGTTTACCTCCGTATAAAACAAATTTTTCTGCCAGTTCTTCTAGGCGATGAGTAGTAAAGTAAAAGTCATCTGCTGTAACGTATAGGGTCTCGTTTAGGTCTTCGTACAGTTGAATGTGTTGTAACATCATAGTAGTTTTTCCGGTACCTCTAGAACCTAGTATGGCAACCAAACGACTATTCCAGTTGATGTCATTATGCATATCTCTTACATAATGCGTTTTTATATTTTGCACTAACTTTCTTGAACTTGTGAATAATCTTTCCATAATTTACCTTTTAATGTCACTGCAAATATAGCTAATATTTTGTTATTGCGTAATGAATTGTGCAGAAAATAGCAAAATCTGCATATTGTATAATGCAAAATCAAAAAGTTTGTTGAAAGATAGCATGTTTTTTACCGTAACAACCATTACCGTAACGGGCATTACGATACAAAACTATAATAGCAACAAAAAAATTAGCCAGTTTATTTAATCATGCGAAAAGAAATTTAATTTCCCCGATGCATTCCAAAATGGGTTCCTGAAGGTAGAGGAATAACACTCGTAGATTTTATCTCACTCCTCTTTCAACCCTCTATTCGCATCATTTTACTAATAAGCCCCTAAAAACGGGGTATGGGGTTATCCTTTAATTTTTTTGCACAGCAGTCCTAGCTTGTAGATGTCTAGCAGGTACAGGTTGGGATTTTTTGATTTTAGTTGTTTTAGGATGCAAGGTTTTATGGTAGCAAAGGCAAGCAAAAATAGCACCCTAACGTATTTAATTTTTAGGTAGGCTCTTAGCAATTTAGAACACCCAATAATATCGTTTCTGTATTGTGGGTTTTTGTATAAATCTACTAGCACTTCGGTAGATTCTTCTAATCGTTTAAGGTAATCGTCGGTAGGAATGGCGCCGCAATGAATAAGGGCATTCTGAATAAATTTGATGTTGTATTTTTTAGCTACTTGGTAAGAAAAGATAATGTCCTCGTATCCGTATTTTTTTACATCGATAAATTTAAATTCGTTTAGAATTTTCTTTAGTATGTATAGGTTCGATGTGGTGGCGATGTTTTCTGATCGGTTCTTTTCGTACTTTTTATGCAGAATGTAGTTTTGGTTATTATCGTCGATGATGCCTATGCCGCCCGATACCATGGGAGCGTCTTCTTTAAGGTAGGTTACTATAAAATCGTCTTTGCAGATAAGCATATCGCTATCTATAAAAAGTAGTCTTTCGTATTTAGATTCGTTAATTAGAATGTTTCTAATAACCGATCGGCCTTTGTTTTCTGCAAAATCTAACAACCTAAAATGCGCTAGGTGGTTGCTCAATGCGCTTAACTTTTCTAATTTAATAGTGCTTCCGTCGTTGGCAACTATTACTTCAAACTCAATGGCCGCACGGGTGCATTGGGTATAAAGTTCTTCTACAAGGTTAGAACAATCGTAATTGTATGTTGGAATTAATATCGAAAGCATTATTTAAGTAAGGTATCAAAAATTTCTACAAATTGTTTGGCCTGGTTTTCTCTAGAAAATTGGTGGCGTGCTAGTATGGGTTGTCTAGTAAAGCCTTTTTCTTGCCATTCTTTGTACTTTAGCGTTATAAACGATTTTACTTCTTCTACGCTATTGGCGGCTATTCCTGCGTTGGTTTCTTGTATAACTTGGGCAAGGCAGCCTTGGTCGCTTCTAACGCACAGAACAGGTTTTTCTACGCCTATGGCCTCAAAAAATTTAGTGGTCATTATGCCTTTGGGGCCGTTGTTATCGGCCTTATTGGTTAAGACCAAAACAATAGAACTTTGGTTTAGTAACGTGGGTACTTTATCTGCCTCTACTAAACTGTGTATGGCAGAGATGCCTTTGGCAGTAGGGTAATCTGCTAGTAATTTTTCGATAATTTCTTTAGAAATAGCATCTACGTACCAAACCAGTCTTATTTTTTCTAGTTGTAATTCTTCTATTGCTTGAAATAAAAGAATTGGATCTTGCGTTTGGGGATCTAATAATCGACCCGCATAAATAATGTCAAATGTTTCCGATTTTATTGCCGCAGGGCAAAACATATCGTTAGCATATCCATTGTAAATAAGATGTACATTGTTATTAAGCTGACGTATGTATTCTTGGTGCCATGGCGAAACCGTGGTAATGGCATCGGCTTTTTTAATGATCTTATTTCTGGCGTTAATTCTTTTTTTTCTAATCAGTTGGGCAAAAAATCGGTTTAAAGCATTATGGGCTAGTTGATTTCTGCTATAAAAGTTCGGACCAAATTGCTCTACCAAATCCCTAATATCGCATACCAGTGGAATGTTCCATTTTTTTGCTATTTTGTACGACAAGTTTAATGGAAATTCGTTAAAGGTACTGCATAAAACCAAATCAAATTTATCGTTTTTAATTTCTTTATAGCATTTTTTCCAAAAAAAATTGGTTTTGTGTGCTGTTATTAGGTTTAAAAAGGTTTTATAGTAATACTGGGCAGCGCTTAAATTAGACTGATAGTTGTATTTATACACCTTTTTAGGCAAATGGGGCATGCTATAATGCACATCTTTGTTTTCTTCTGCTACAATGGTTACGTCCCACCCCATTTTTTCTAGGTTGCACGATAGCGCACCCATGCGTGGCGCAAAAGCTGGCGGAAAAGCATCGGTTACTATAAGCAAGCTCCCCTTGCACTGACTTGCTACTTGGGACTTGCGACTATTGACCATATTGTTGTTCGATTTTATCGAAAATAGCAAACAATTCTTTTACGGTGGCGGCGCGCAACATGGCAATACGGGTTTCTTTAAAGTGCGATATGCCTTTAAATACGGGTGTGGCGGCCAAGTGTCGGCGTATGTGCAATACACCACGGCGCTCGTCTAGCCATTCTACACTGCGCAACACTTGCTCTTTAATGATTTCCATTTTTTCTTGGAAAGTCATGGGAGGTATTTCTTCGCCAGTGAGTAAAAAGTGCTTCATTTCTTTAAAAATCCAGGGCTGACCAATGCTGGCGCGTCCTACCATAACGGCGTCTACACCGTATTGGTCAAAACATTCTTTGGCGCGCTGTGGGGTGGTAACATCGCCATTGCCAATAATGGGAATGTGCATGCGGGGGTTGTTTTTTACCGCCCCAATAAGGGTCCAATCGGCATCGCCCTTGTACATTTGCGCACGGGTACGGCCGTGTATGCTTAGGGCGGCTATGCCTTCGTCTTGCAGCCTTTCTGCTAAGTCAACTATAATTTTACTGCTATCGTCCCAGCCCAAACGGGTTTTAACGGTAACAGGTGTTTTAACGGCATCTTTAACGGCTTTGGTAATGGCAAGCATCCTAGGAACATCGCGCAACAGCCCTGCGCCTGCGCCTTTTCCTGCTACTTTTTTTACGGGGCACCCAAAGTTAATGTCAATAATGTCGGGATGGGCACTTTCGGCAATTTGGGCAGCCTCTGCCATGGCTACGGGGTCTTTGCCATATAGCTGAATAGCCACAGGACGTTCCCCCTCGTTAATGGTTAGTTTTTGTTCGGTGCGCGATACGCTTCTAATCAGCGCATCGGCCGATATAAATTCGGTGTACACCATATCGGCCCCATAACGTTTACAAAGCATCCTAAAATTAGGGTTGGTAACGTCTTCCATGGGCGCCAAAAACAACGGCTTATCGGGAAATGTAAGGTGTGCTATTTGCATAGGTACTGATTAGTTTGAGTTCGTAAAGGTAATGAAATTTGTTGAATGTAATGAGATGCTTGTTTACCAATTTACCACTTTGTCTACTATCTGCTTCTGCTCACTAGCAGTTCTTCGTAAATATATACGAGTTGTTTCTATACTTTCATGTCCCATTAAATCTGCTAATAATGCTATGTCGTTAAATCTATCAAGAAAGTTTTTAGCGAAACGATGTCTGAAAGAGTGAGGATAAATCATCTTCGGGTTTAATCCATATTTTGATGCATAATGTTTGAGTTGTGTAGCTATCCCACGCGATGTAATTTGTTTTCCAAATCTATTAAGGAAAAGATACCCTGATGTTATATCTTTCTGTTTTATCCACTCCATTGCTTCAATACGTAATTTTTTAGGTATATACAAACGACGTATTTTACCTCCTTTTGTGTATAGATCTAAAAAGCCAAGTTGGATATGTTCTACTTTAATCTGCAATAATTCACTAACTCGAGCACCAGTAGCTGTTAAGAACCAAACAACAAAATACCACTCTGTAAGACCATCTCGTTTCAAACATTCTTTGAGAAATTTATAATCAGCATCGCTGATAACATTTTCCAAGAAGTTCTTTTGTTGTACCTTGATAAACTTTAGTTTCAATTTTTCTTTCTTGAAAAACTCAAGGTATTTGTTTATTCCTTGCAATCTAAGATTAACAGTTTGAGGCTTAAAATTTTCTATCAAATAGCCTTTGTACGAGAGTAAATTTTCTTTGTTAAACTCGCCATAATTTATGACAAAATGATTTACTGTCCACAAATACGATGCAATGGTATTCTTTGCTAAGTCTGACTTTGCCAAGAAGTTCTCGAATTTCTTATTTTCCATAATTCTTTTGTAAGTGAGTATGGTAATAAGATAATATACATAAGTCACATTATGAGAATGTACCCTTTGAAATACCGGAAAGTTGGTGCTGGGTTGTAGGCGGAGAGGTGTTCCTGCCAATGATTAGCTGCAAGCCCCAAGGTGATG
>JAFOFC010000030.1 GCA_017387515.1 Paludibacteraceae bacterium | reverse complement strand
TTTATAAAAAAATGACGGTTGCTATTTTTTCCTTAACCTTGTTTTGGTTGTTTGTATTTTCAGTCTTTTCAAAGAACACTACTTAAAAAAATTACCACTGTAATTTTTTGACGAATCGGCAAGTCGACTAATCGACGAATCGATTTGAGATTTTTCCGAAACGGATTGCAAAGATAAAGCAGGTTTTTGATTCTGCAAAATTTTTAAACAGAAAAATTTAAAAATTTTACGTTCAAAACGCTGCTGTAACAGCTCTGCAACAATACTTGCTTTATTCAAGAGAACCGTTGTTCTCGAAAGCGGATGCAAAAGTAGAGCATTTTTTAATACACTCCAAATTTTTAAACCACTTTTTTGAAAGAATTTTTAAAGTTTTTTGCAAGTAACTCTGTATCAGACGGGTTTAAGACAATCGTTTTTATACGATTCTAGGTTCAACAGTTCTTACTTACAAACTGCTCTAATTTTACGAATAGTATATCGTCTATAAGTATCGATTTTAATGTCAGTAGCAGTTATCACAAACGATTTTGCAAAGACATTCCAATCATCAGATATAGAACTAGTCCAATAGATCCCCTCGGCACGTCTTGCAAGGAAGATGGAATTGCCATTCTTCTTACTGGTAAGAATAAGTCCACGTTCTGCCGATATGGTTGGATGTTGATAAGGTGTAACAGTACAATTCTCTATCAACTCACTTACTTCTGCAGCAGTAGGCATACGCCAATTGCCGCCCCATGCTGCATTGGCAGCATCACGAGAAAGTGGCAAAACTTCTGGATCATCATCATAACTATATCCTTCCATGGACGAAGAGGTTCTAGGTGATGTTTCACCCCATGCGTATTGATCGCCATGTTGGTATGGGCTTGTAGCGCCTACGTCCGTCATAGCCCATTTAACAGACAACCCCAAGTCTACACATTCATATCCTTGCACCATAATAGTAGGGCCCAATTTGGGATAGTTTGGATCTTGGGGTGTTTCTGGATCGGATGGATCTGAGGGGTCTGATGGGTCTGATGGATCCGATGGATCGGTATTTTCTTCGTCATTGGGGGCGGTTACCGTAACAGTACAGGTAGCACGTTCTCCTCCTGCCATGGCGGTAATGGTAGCTTTACCTGCTGTCAAACCTTCTACCTTGCCCGATGCATTGACAGTAGCAACAGCTGGCTTATTGCTACTCCAAGTAACCTTCACGGTGTCGGCATTAAAGCCTTCGATGGGCGTTAATTGCAAGTGGCTTTTCAACGACAAAGAGGCGCCACGTTCTAGCGTATAAGCATTGGGTGAAAAAACAGCCTTGCTGATGGAGGGGTTTACAAACTTAACCGAGCAAGTTGCATCATCAGCTTTATCGACAGAAGCGGTAAGGGTATACTCGCGCTCTTGGTCTGCTTTGAGGTACCAATTGCCTTCGTTGTATTTGGGAAGAGGACCTTCGCCGGTTGATTCCCATTCAAAACGATACAATGGAGCTCTTTTAGGAGATACTTCGGATATCGGAAATTTTACCTTACTGCCAACATATACTTCAAAATAAGTAGGAATACTAAACTCTTTAATACTTACTTTGTTGACCACAAGAGAAGTAGAAGTTTCTTTGTCCATGGCTTGAGCCGTAATGGTAACAGAACCTTCGCGCAAGGCTTGTACATAACCATTTGATACGGTAGCAATTTCTTCGTTGCTGCTAATCCATGTAACGGTTACCGTATCGGCTACGTTCTGGGGAGTAATCAACAGATATGTCGATAGGCCTAAGTCTTCTCCTTCGTCTACACTAGTAGGAACATCGTCCGAAAAAATCATGGATTCTACCTTACCTCCATATACGTCTTCGTTGGGGGCACAAGCAAAAAAAACCGTCAACAATACCAATAGGCAAGTTATTAAAGAGAATATATGTTTCATAGCATGGAATTGAAATTAATTTATATTGCACTTTTACAAAGATAGCATTTTTATTATAAGAAATGTTATCGATTAAAAGCTATCGCATAAAATTTTATTTGTTTTACCATGGCCAACAAACCGTTAGAACGGGTTGGCGACAAATGTTCTTTTAAGCCTATTTCGTTAATAAAATAGAGGTCTGTATCTAGAATTTCTTTTGGGGTATGGTCGTTTACCACCTGCAACAAAAGTGCCAAGATGCCTTTTACAATTACAGCATCGCTATCGCCCTGGAAAATAATATGCCCATTATCGTCCAAATGTGCATCAATCCATACCTTGCTTTGACAACCTTCTATTAGGTTTTCGGGCAATTTTTTGTCGTCGGGGAAAGCAGGAAGTTCGTTTCCTAGTTCTATGATACGACTGTATTTATCAAACCAATCGTCAAAGATGGCAAAATCTTCTATTATTTCGTCTTGTAATTGATTAATTGTCATAACAATACATTAAAATAATTGTTTTACTCGTTGAATGCCTGCTACAAGGGCATCAATTTCTTGGGTTGTATTGTATAAGGCAAACGATGCACGCAAGGTGCCTTCTATGCCAAAGTGCTGCATAATGGGCTGTGCACAATGATGCCCTGTACGAAGGGCTATGCCCAACTTATCGAGCAATGTACCCATATCGTAATGGTGTATATTGCCTACTTGCATGGATATAACGGCACTTTTGTGCGATGATGTTCCAAAGAAACGCACATCGCCTAGTTGCTGCAACTTATCGGTTGCATAGTTTAACAAATAGGTTTCGTAGGCAGCTATTTGATCCATGCCGATGTTTTGTACGTATCGAATAGCCTCTGCAAGGGCGGTTGAACCTATAAAATCGGGGGTACCTGCCTCAAATTTATAAGGTAATTCGTTAAAGGTAGTTTTTTCAAAACTTACCTGAGCTATCATTTCACCACCTCCTTGGTATGGAACCATAGCATCTAGCCATTTTTCTTTACCATATAATACACCTATGCCTGTAGGACCATATATTTTATGCCCCGAAAAGACATAAAAATCGGCATCCAATTCTTGCACGTTCACTGCGATGTGTGGAACGGATTGTGCGCCATCTATTAATACGGGCACATTGTTATGATGTGCTATTTGGATGATTTGTTGTACCGGATTGATGGTTCCTAATACATTGGAAACGTGGTTAACAGCTACCAATTTAGTACGATCTGAGAACAATGATGCATAAGCCTGCAAATCTAACTCGCCTGCCTCGTTAAAAGGGATTACCTTTATAATAATACCTTTGCGTTGTTGCAACAATTGCCAAGGTACAATATTAGAATGGTGTTCCATTTCGGAAACAATCACCTCGTCGCCTTGTTTTAGGAAAGTTTCGCCAAACGAGGCGGCCACCAAGTTGATGGATTCGGTAGTGCCACGGGTAAAGATTATTTCGTGTGCATGAGCTGCGCCCAAAAATTGTTGTACGGTAACGCGAGCGGCTTCGTGCGCCTCGGTGGCCATTTGGCTTAAAAAGTGAACGCCACGGTGTACATTGGCATTCTGCTTGGTATACCCCTCTTCTATTTTTTGGATAACCGACCAAGGTTTTTGGGTAGTAGCCGCATTATCT
Source organism: Paludibacteraceae bacterium (assembly GCA_017387515.1). Taxonomy (GTDB): domain Bacteria; phylum Bacteroidota; class Bacteroidia; order Bacteroidales; family Paludibacteraceae; genus Enterocola. The sequence continues at coordinate 10,707 of JAFOFC010000030.1, read as the reverse complement.
AGGTACACTAACGGACGGTTGTGTACACGTTGCGTTAAAATAGGAAAATCTTGACGTATAACGTCTATGTTGGTAAGAATATCCATTATCGACAAATTTTACATCCACTACAATGTGTTTTATCGCCACGTAAACGACGTTCTATAAGCAATTGCAAGCGGTCTTTTAACGGTTCAATGCGTACGTTATCTAACACATCGTGCACAAAAGCAAACATAAGTAGCATGCGCGCTTCGTCTGGGTTGATGCCGCGTGCACGCATGTAGAACAAGGCATTCTCGTCTAATTGTCCGACGGTAGAACCGTGGTTGCATTTTACATCGTCGGCATAAATTTCTAATTGAGGACGGGTAAACATGCGAGCGGTTTTAGACAAGCATAAGTTGCGGTTTATTTGGAAGGCTTGAGTTTGCTGTGCATCGGGCAACACCTTTATCAATCCGTAAAAATCGCCTTCGGCTTGATCGTCTAACACGTATTTAAATAATTCGTTGCTAGTAGCACCGGCTACGTTGTGATTGATAAACGTATGATTTTCGATTCTTTCTGTGTTATGGCCTAATCCTAAACCATTGATAGACAAATGCGCCCCTTTACCATTTAGGTTTACATCTACACGATTGTGTGTTTTGCCATTGGCCAAGGTGATTAGGTTGGTTAGTACCTGACTACCCTCTTGTTGTGTAATTTGTAAGGTAGAAACATTGGTGGTTTTTTCTGAAGAACTTTCTAACTTATAATGCTCGTAGATGGCATTTTTGCCCACAAAAACTTGGGTTAAACGGTTAGAAAGGTAATTTACGTCGCTACCATAGGCATGATCGCACACCAATACCTGCGCTTTGGCATTTTGGCCTATAATGGCAATATTGTGACTTACTGCCATCATATCTACCTTGCCGTACATCATGTTAACTAGCTGAATGGGGCGCTCTAATTGCACACCATCGGGCACATACAAAAATAAGCCATCTTGCGCCAACAAGGTATTAAAGGCCACATCGGGATTTGCCACTTGGCATGATGAAAGATAAGGCTGTAACAACGAGGCATGTTGTTGGAATGCTTCTGCTAAACTGCATATGATAACCCCTTCTGGTAAGGTAGGCAAACCTGGCTGCGCATAAAAGCTATCGTTAAATACCAAATAGTTATAGGTGGTAATACCAGGAATATCGCACATAAATAGGCTAAACGGATCGCCTTTAAAGGGCAATCGAGCAGGATTTAACCCATAGTCAAGGGCATACGCATCGGCAAAAGTCAGCTGGGTTGGTTCTTGCAAACACGTAACCGCTTGGTGACGCATTTGACAGCGCCAAGCAGGTAGGTTTTGCTGAAACAAAGCCTCGTTTTCTGTAAACAATGCTATGTAACTATCTTGTACCATTACTCTCCTACTTCTTGTTTAATCCAATCGTAACCTTGTTCTTCTAACACCGCCACTAACTCTCTGCCAGCGGTTTTTACAATGCGACCTTTGTACAAAATATGCACAATATCGGGCACGATGTAATCCAACAATCGTTGGTAGTGTGTAATAACAATAGAGGCATTTTGTGGAGTTTTTAATTGATTTACCCCATTGGCTACAATGCGTAAAGCATCGATATCCAAGCCAGAGTCGGTTTCGTCTAAGATAGACAAACTGGGTTCTAGCATGGCCATTTGAAAAATCTCGTTGCGTTTCTTTTCGCCACCCGAGAATCCTTCGTTCACCGAACGATTAGCCAATTTATTATCTAATTCGACGATGTCTTTTTTAGCACGCATCAATTTTAAGAACTCACCTGCGGTTAAAGGTTCTAGGTTTTTGTACTTGCGATGTTCGTTTACAGCCGCACGCATAAAGTTTACCATGCTAACACCGGGTATTTCTACAGGATATTGGAAACTTAAAAACAAGCCTGCACGCGAACGTTCTTCGGCTGGCATGGCTAGCAAATCTTTGCCATTAAAAGTTACCGAACCTTGGGTTACAGTAAATGCAGGATGGCCTGCTAATACGGCCGAAAGGGTACTTTTTCCCGAACCATTGGGGCCCATAATGGCATGCACCTCGCCGGCTTTTACACTGAGGTTGATACCTCTTAATATCTCTTTGCCGTTTACTTCGGCATGTAAATTGACTATTTCTAACATACTAACCTACACTTCCTTCTAAAGAAATTTGCAACAATTTTTGGGCTTCTACTGCAAATTCCATGGGTAATTTATTGAGCACTTCTTTGGCAAACCCATTCACAATAAGCCCTACCGCATCTTCGGTAGAAATACCGCGTTGGTTGCAATAAAAAAGTTGATCTTCGTTAATTTTTGACGTACTAGCCTCGTGTTCTAGCACAGCTGTGGGATTGTGCACATCAATTTCTGGGAAAGTATGCGCACCACATTCACTACCTAATAACAAACTATCGCATTGCGAAAAGTTACGGGCGCCATCGGCATACTGCGACACGCGCACCAAACCACGGTACGAGTTTTGGCTTTTACCTGCCGAAATGCCCTTAGAGACAATACGGCTACGGGTGTTTTTGCCCAAATGAATCATTTTGGTACCCGTATCGGCTTGTTGATGATGATTGGTAAAGGCAACCGAGTAAAACTCGCCAATGGAATTATCGCCTTTTAATACACAGCTAGGATATTTCCACGTAATGGCAGAACCCGTTTCTACTTGTGTCCATGATAGTTTTGCCGATTCGCCTTTGCAAATACCGCGTTTGGTTACAAAGTTGTAAATACCCCCTTTGCCGTCTTTATCGCCTGGATACCAGTTTTGAACAGTTGAATATTTAACCTCAGCACGGTTCATTACTACAATTTCGACAATGGCTGCGTGCAACTGATTTTCATCGCGTTGGGGTGCGGTACAACCCTCTAAATAAGATACATACGAATCGTCATCGGCTACAATGAGGGTACGTTCAAACTGGCCTGTATTTACCGCATTGATGCGGAAATAGGTAGATAGTTCCATGGGACAACGCACCCCTTTGGGAATATAAACAAACGATCCATCGCTAAACACAGCCGAGTTAAGCGCAGCATAAAAATTATCGGTATAGGGCACTACCGAACCTAGGTATTTTTGAATCAGTTCTGGGTATTGTTCTACGGCTTCGCTAAACGAGCAGAAAATAATACCCATTTTAGCTAACTCTTCTTTATAGGTAGTTTTTACCGATGTACTGTCCATTACCGCATCGACCGCCATGCCCGAAAGCATTTTTTGCTCTTCTAAAGGGATACCCAATTTCTCAAAGGTTTTGAGCAATTCGGGGTCTATCTCGTCTAAACTTTGTGGCGCATTTTTACGAGGAGCGGCATAATAAGACAATCCCTGAAAATCAATTTCAGGAATATCTAAATGCGCCCATGTAGGCAATGGTTGTTTTTGCCAGTAGTTAAATGCCTTGAGTCTAAATTGCAACAACCAATCGGGTTCGTTCTTTTTAGACGATATAAGGCGAATAATATCTTCGTTTAACCCTATTGGGATGATGTCGGTTTCGATTTGGGTGGTAAACCCATGTTTATAATCGGATTCGGCAAATTCCGTTAATATCGTATTATTTTGTTCTTTCATTTTCTGAGTCGAGGTAAGAGTGTACAAATGGTAATACCGTTGGAACTACTGCTTTTACAGGTTTGTAAAGTAAAGAATGTTGCTTTACCTCGGGCTTAATCCATTTGAAACGATCATCAAACCTATCTACTAAATAAATTATCACACTCAACAACAAAGCTACCTTAAGGAAGCCAAAACATCCACCTAATAATTTATTTATCCACCCTAAAGTAACAATGGATAAAAATTTATCTAACATTTTTACAAGAAGTGCGCATACTAACACCACCACAACAAACAACAAAATGAATGCAATAGTGTAACTTTGGTTAGCTGTGAACACAAACCATTGTGACAACTGTTGTGATAAGGCATCTGCATATACATACGCCAACGCAATACCCAAAACCAAACCAACCAACGAACCAATAGACTGCACAATGCCTCTAAAAAGTCCGCGCACTAACCCGTAAAGCAAGGGTAACCCTAGCGCTATATCTAACCAATTAAATTCCATAATCGATTGAAATTATCGCTAGCAACTAGTTGCCTATACAGAAACTAGTTACTAGCAGACAACCTATGTATTATGTTAGAACGTACGCTTAACTTCGATTTCTTCGTAGGTTTCGATAAAGTCGCCTACGCGTACGTCGTTGTAATTGGCAATATTCAAACCGCATTCAAAACCTGTAGCCACTTCTTTAACGTCGTCTTTCATACGTTTAAGCGAACCTAGTTCGCCAGTGAATACTACAATACCATCGCGAATTAGACGCAACTTGTTAGAACGTTTTACTTTACCTTCGCGTACCAAACAACCTGCCACAGTACCCACTTTGGTAATCTTAAAGGTATCAAGCACCTCAAGGGTAGCAGTAACTTCTTCTTTGATTTCGGGCGAAAGCATGCCTTCCATAGCATCTTTGATTTGCTCGATGGCGTCGTAAATAATCGAATACAAACGAATATCTACTTCTTCTTTCTCGGCCAAACGACGAGCATCTACCGAAGGACGTACTTGGAAACCTACAATGATAGCATCCGAAGCAGCTGCTAACAACACGTCCGATTCTGAGATAGCACCCACCGCTTTGTGGATAACGTTTACTTGAATTTCTGGAGTAGACAACTTGATTAAAGAGTCTGACAACGCTTCGATAGAACCGTCCACGTCGCCTTTTACAATCACGTTCAACTCTTGGAAGTTGCCCAAAGCCTTACGACGACCCAACTCTTCCAAAGTAAGGTGTTTCTTGGTACGAATGCTCTTTTCGCGTTCTAGTTGTTCGCGCTTGTTGGCAATTTCACGAGCTTCTTGCTCGGTATTCATCACATTGAATTTTTCGCCAGCTTGAGGAGCACCATTCAAACCTAATAGCAATACGGGTTCGCCAGGTTTTACCTCTTGTACGCGTTGGTTACGTTCGTTGAACATCGCTTTAACACGACCATGGTGTGTTCCTGCTACCAACACGTCACCTTGACGCAAGGTACCACCTTCTACCAACACCGTAGCCAAGTAACCACGACCCTTGTCTAGCGAAGATTCGATGATAGAACCTACCGCATTTTTATTTGGATTGGCTTTTAGATCAAGCAATTCGGCTTCTAGCAATACTTTTTCTAACAATTCGTTGATACCAATGCCTTTTTTAGCCGAGATATCTTGCGATTGATATTTACCACCCCACTCTTCTACCAAGTAGTTCATACCAGCCAATGCCTCTTTGATTTTATCGGGATTAGCAGTGGGTTTATCGATTTTGTTGATGGCAAATACAATGGGCACATTAGCGGCTGCCGCGTGGTGAATAGCCTCGACAGTTTGAGGCATGATGCTATCGTCGGCTGCCACAATGATAATGGCAACGTCGGTAATTTGAGCACCACGAGCACGCATCGCAGTAAACGCTTCGTGACCTGGGGTATCCAAGAAAGTGATGTGTTGACCGTTTTCTAATGTAACGTTATAAGCACCAATGTGTTGGGTAATACCACCCGCCTCACCGGCAATTACGTTGGCCTTACGAATGTAGTCCAAAAGCGAAGTTTTACCATGGTCTACGTGACCCATTACCGTAACAATAGGTGCACGTGGCAACAAATCTTCGGGACGATCTTCTTCCTCTTGCAAGTTTTCTGACACGTCAGCACTTACATATTCGGTTTTAAAGCCAAATTCGTCGGCCACAAAGTTAATGGTTTCTGCATCCAAACGTTGGTTGATAGATACCATCAAACCCAAACTCATGCAAGTACCAATTACTTTGGTTACAGGCACATCCATCATGATAGCCAACTCGTTTACCGTTACAAATTCGGTAATTTTAACGGTTTGGTTATCAAGGCGTTCTTGTTCTGCAACCTCTTGCATACGTTGCGAAGCAGCCTCGCGTTTATCTTTACGATACTTAGCACCTTTTGATTTTTGCTTGTTGGTAAGCATGGCCAACGTTTCGCGTACTTGACGTTGTACGGCTTCTTCGTCGGGCTGCGTATGTTCTACGCTGCGACGGTTTTTGTCGTTTTTGCCAGGCTTGCCACCTTTTTTAGCATCAAAAGGCTTATTAATATCCACTCTTTCACGCTGAATTTTATTGCGTTTTTTCTTGTCATCTGCATTACCCGATTGGGCATTGTTATTAGCAGAAGCATTATTGTTTTTTGATGGATATTTTTCTTCGCGTTCTTTGCGTTTTTCTTCTTTCGATTTCTTTTTAGGACGCGTTTGTTGATTCAATGCAGCAAGGTCTATTTTACCTACTACATTGATGGTTGATTGTATGTTATTTTTGCCGTAAGTAAAGACTTCTTCCGATTGAGCTGCCTTGGTCGATGCCTCGGAAGTTTCAAGAGGTTGTTCTACTACCACGGGTTGCTCTTGTTCAACTGGTGGCACAACGGGTTCTTCTACTTCTTGTGGAGCAGGAACTGGAACGGGAGCAGAAACTTCTTCTGGCTCTTTTTGAGGTTCAACAGGTGCTTTCTTTTTAGCAGAAAGAGAATCTAGGTCGATTTTACCTACTGTTTTGAACTTAATAGGCGAATCTTTAGGCGCTGCAGGCACCTCTGCTTCGGCTACTTTTTGTGCATAGCTATCCAACACAACCGACTCATTTTTGGGTCTTTCTTTGTGTTTTTGGGCAGCCATTTCTGACTCTTTCTTTACATTTTTGTCTTTAGAGAAAGCGCCTAAAAGCATTTCATACTGCTCTTCAGAAATACGTGCATTGGGATTATTCTCAGCGACCTCTGAGAATCCTTGTTTGTGTAGGTATTCAACTAACGTTGCTAAACCTACATTTAAATCTTTGGTTACTTTACTTAATTTTACGGACATATTATAGGATCTTATTTTTCAAATTCTGCACTTAATATTTCGATGATTTCTTCGATGGTTTCTTTTTCCAAGTCGGTTGCCTTGATTAGATCATCAATAGGTGCATCTAATACACTTTTTGCGGTATCATAACCCAAACCTTTAAAGACATCGATAATCCATTGATCGATTTCGTCGTTAAAGGCATCTAGGTAGAAGTCGTCTTCGTCGATATCGCGGAATACATCGATTTGATAATCGGTTAATTTCATCGCCAAACGAATGTTGTGACCATTTTTACCAATAGCCAACGAAACTTCTTCGGGTTTCAAGCTAACCTCAGCACGACGATTTTCTTCGTCAACCTTGATAGACACGTATTTTGCAGGGCTAATAGCGCGTGCAATTAACAATGAAATATTAGAGGTATAGTTGATTACGTCGATGTTTTCGTTGCGCAATTCGCGTACAATGCTATGAATACGAGAGCCCTTAACACCTACACAAGAACCTACTGGGTCGATACGATCATCAAACGACTCAACGGCAACTTTGGCACGTTCACCAGGAATACGAGCAATTTTCTTGATGGTGATAAGGCCTTCTTGAATTTCTGGCACTTCTAGTTCGAACAAACGTTGCAAGAACATAGGAGAAGTACGCGAAACAATGATTTTTAGGTTATTGTTTTTGTTGTCTACTTTTACTACCACCGCTTTAACCGTATCGCCTTTACGATAAAAATCAGAAGGGATTTGTTCTGTTTTAGGCAATAAAAGTTCGTTGCCATTAGCATCAATTAGCAACATTTCTTTTTTCCAGATTTGATAAACCTCGCCATATACTACTTGGCCTATCATATCTTTGTATTTTTCGTATACACTTTCTTTGTGCAACTCTAAAATTTTAGACGAAAGTGTTTGACGCAAATTCAACACAGCACGACGACCAAACGACAAGAAATTAATTGAATCGGTTACCTCTTCGCCAATTTCGCATTCGGGGTCGATGGCACGTGCCTCTGTAAAGGCAACTTGGGTATTAGGATTTTCAACTTCGCCATCGGCTACCACTTCGCGTTCGCGCCAAATTTCGCAGTCGCCTTTGTCGGGGTTAATAACCACATTGACATTTTCGTCGGTTCCAAACATTTTAGCAATGACACAGCGGAAGGATTCCTCCAACACGCTAATCATGGTTGATTTGTCGATGTTTTTTAATTCTTTAAACTCTGAAAAAGTCTCGATCATGCTCAAAGACTTTGTTGAATCTTTTGCCATTTTAGTTTTAGTTGAATTTAAAATTATATTTTGTGTATTTTACTTCGGAATAAGCAAAGGTAAGTTCTTCTAATATAGGTTGTTTTTGACCTTTTACCTTTTTGGCCACCTGTATGGTAAAGTTATCTGGGGTGGCATTTAACAACACACCCACCATTTTTTTACCTGCAGCCAACACTTCTACCTCGTTGCCAATATTTTTTTGGTATTGACGCAAGACTTTAAAAGGAGCGGTAAGACCCGTAGAGCCTACCTCTAGTTCGTAATCTTCTACATCACGATCTAATTTTTCTTCTACATAGCGACTAATAGCACAGCAAGTATCTATATCAACACCTGTTTCGCTATCAATTTCTACCACAATAAAGTTGCCTGGCTGAACGGTTACATCCACCAAAAAGCAATCTTTATCATCTAAAAATTCAGTAACTATTTGATTTACAATAGTTTTATCAATCATATCTTACGCATTAGAAAACACAAGAGGGGAACTACTGTTCCCCTCAACTCGATGCAAAAATAGAAATTTATTTTGACATAACAAAATATTTTTAGTGAATAGACAAATGGATGAATAGACTAATTAAAAATTTATGTACTTTTGCATCTATGGACGAATGGAAAAGTAGAACGGCTTTACTATTAGGCGATACCACCTGCCATACACTTGCTAGCAAACATGTTATGATAGTGGGAGTAGGTGGTGTGGGTGCGTATGCAGCCGAAATGGTAGCGCGCGCAGGCGTAGGCACACTAACCGTTATTGACGCCGATACCGTAAAAGCAAGCAACATAAACCGCCAGTTGTTGGCTTTATCGGATACCATTGGACAAGAAAAGGCCCAACTGATGCAAGAAAGACTGCATCGCATCTGCCCCACCTTAAAGGTAAATGCTTTATCACTTTTTATCGACCCCGACAACATTGCCGATGTAATAACTAGCTATCAACCTGATTTTGTGATTGATGCCATTGACTCGATTGCGCCTAAAATTGCTTTGATAACGCATTGCCTACAACACAAAATAGGCATTATTTCGTCGATGGGAGCAGGAGGCAGAATAGACCCTACAGCACTACGTTACGCCGATATTTCGCAAACATCGTATTGCAGTTTGGCCCGCACCGTTCGCAGTCGATTAAAAGCCAACGGCATATACAAAGGGCTACCTGTGGTATACTCTACAGAGCCTGCCAACAAGGACGCGGTGATAAAAGTAGACGATGAACGCAATAAATGCACCACCGTTGGCACCATTTCTTACTTACCTGCCCTATTTGGCTGTTATTTAGCCTCTTATTGTATACAAAAATTAATTAAACCATGATACACACTACCGGTATTACCAAAAGTTTTGGATCGCTTCAAGTTTTAAAAGGCATTGATTTAACCATTAACAAAGGAGAATTTGTGTCGATTATTGGCGCTAGCGGGGCTGGAAAAACTACCCTCTTGCAAATTATTGGTTCGCTAGACAAAGCTGACCAAGGTGATTTAACGGTAGATGGCGTAAAACTAAACCACCTATCAGAAAAGAAATTAGCCGAATTTAGAAACCAACACATTGGTTTTGTGTTTCAATTTCATCAGTTATTGCCCGAATTTACCGCACTAGAGAATGTTTGCATTCCTGGTTTTATTGCAGGCAGAAAAAAACAAGAGGTAGAAGCAATGGCCAAAGATTTACTCTGTAAAATGGGGTTAGAAGAACGCATGCACCATAAACCCAGCGAACTTTCGGGTGGTGAAAAACAACGTGTTGCTGTATGCAGAGCCCTAATTAATCAACCATCGCTTATATTGGCCGACGAACCATCGGGCAGTTTGGACAGCGCCAATAAAAAAGAATTGCACAGCCTACTACGCCAGCTGTGCAATGAATATGGACTAACCGTATTGGTGGTGACTCACGATAAAGAATTAGCCGAGGTTTCGGACCGCATCATTGAGATGCGCGACGGTACCATTTTATCGTCTACCACAAAGTAACCAAACGGAATGTAAAGGTTTCTGGTTGAGCTACCTGAAAATCGCTATAGGTAATATAAATGGTTAGCTCGCCAGGAGCAAACTCGTAATCGGTAGCATAGCTATAACCATTATAATAGCGAGTATAAGGCAGTAAGGCTTGGTAACCTACAAAATTGCCATCTTTATCTTCTTCTACACCATAAGGGTAAATGTACAAAAAGAACAACCCTTCGCGAGCAGCAAAATCGTCTAATTTAGCTACTGCATCACCTGTAACGGTGTACTTATAGTAAGGCATACCATCGTTGTTATCCACCAATTCCCAAGCGTTTTTATCGACTGTAAACCAAACTACATCCCAATTGGTACTACCCTCTCCGGGTTCTCCTTGAGGACCTTGAGGACCTTGTGGACCACGTGGCCCTTACGAAGATGCAGCTCAAATGTGTATAGATGATTTCCTCTCTGAAGCTACAAGTACTGACGCTATTTTAAATAAATTAGCAGATAATATTGAAAAAACAAGCTTTAATGAACTTTCTCAAAAAGTTCAACAAATTC
>JAFOFC010000029.1 GCA_017387515.1 Paludibacteraceae bacterium | reverse complement strand
TTCCGGTCGGGATTTACACATACAAAAACTACAAAATGTGAACTCGCTTCGCTCAAACAACACATTTTGCTTAACGTTTTTGCACATATAAATCTTTTTCCGACCTCCACCAAATGTCGTCAGATTGAATCGCCTCAACGACTAAAGTAGGGACGCACGGTCGTGCGTCCGTGCTACAAAACCGCAACTTTTACCAAATCACCAACCCTGCAATGAGGCTCCATAGTACGGGGTATAGGGTTTTGGGCATGGGGTGTAAGTAGAATCGATACAGGCAAAACAGCAAGGCATACAGGCAGGCGGCTTGAAAAAGGCCAATGTGTAAGTTGGTTAGTTGGGCGCCGGGCATTGTGCTAATAAATTGGGTAACGGTTTGCATGCTACTAGTAAGAAAGGTAATGGGCCACTCCAGCCAACTAGCAAGGGGCGTTGGCGATAGGATAAATAGCAACAAGCAAGCATAAACCAGTAAAGTGCCAATGGGAATCATCACTAAGTTGGTTAGTAAAAAATACGTGGGGAACGTGCCAAAATAGTACAAAATAAGGGGTAGGGTGGCCAGTTGCGCTACAAGGGATATGCCGCACATGTCTTTTACCCAAGTGAATAAACGATGCAATAGTTCCGACCTTTGACTTTCGACTTTATTCGCTTCGCTCATGATTTTGCTCTCGCTTGGCATAGTCAAGTAAACTTGCCTCTGCTCTCGCTTACTCGCAAAATTCGACTTTCGACTTTCGACGTATAATAGAATGCCTGTTACGGCGCTAAAACTAAGTTGGAACCCCATTTCTAACAGGTAGTTGGGGTTGTAAAGCAGCATGATAAATGCCGTAAAACAAACGTTGTTGATGCCGTAATTTTGTTGACCTGTAATAATGCCCAATGCACCGATGCTAAACATGGTAACGGCGCGGATAATAGAGGGTGGAAGTCCGCATAAAAAAGCGTACATCCAAAGCAATAGAATGACGATGATTTGCCCCCATTTTTGCACGTTTTTGTACCTTTTAAAGGGCCTAAAAAGTAGGCTGATGGCCATAAAAATTATGCCTACGTGTAGGCCGCTTACTGCCAATAAATGCGAGGCGCCCGATGCGGCAAAATGTTGCTTTGTAGTGCCTCTAAGGCTCGATTTTTGCCCCAATGTAATGGCGGCGGTAAGGGCGTATCCACTGCTGTCGGTGTGCTGTTGTAGTACCCCTAACAGGTGGTGTTTGGTGCGTTTGGCGTAGGCGCTAAACGTGGTACTATCGGGTTGCGATGTTAGGTGCCAATGCTGGGTGGGAACATAGGCGCTACTGTAAATATTCTTTTTGTTGTAGTAATCAAATGTTTGTTCTTGTGTGCCTTTTAGGTAAAGGTCTATTTGGCTACCTTCTATAAGGGTAGATGCTAGGCTGTCTTTTTGTATGTACAAGATGGTTTTGTACTGCGTGCCAGCCGTATCGGTTAAGTGTGCTATGCACTGAAAGGTTTTGGTTTTTTCTACGGCATCTTGTAGCAAAACGGCGTTGTAGTATCCCGCTTTGGGCAGTTCTTGGCTGTAGGGGTTGGGGTAGATTATCCAGGTTAATATGCCCATGGCTACGCATGCTATGCACAGGGCCAAACCACATAAATGGTCGTTGTAATGGTATCGGTTAAATTTTTGTAAAAGGCTGATACTAAATGCAATAATTACGCATATAACCACTATCCATCCATTGGGATAGTAGTAACCTAGCGCAATGCCTAGGGCAAACGATGCAGTAATCCTAATAAAAGGGTGTTGGTGAATCAAGATGGATGTTTTTTTATTGACTAGTCGGTAAATCGGTTCAATTCGGTCACTGAGCCTGTCGACGTGTTGTTGACCGAAGGGAAAAAGTGCCCGAATTGAAGTTTCGACTTTCGACTTTCGACTTGTGACTATTGACGGTTGCCTAGCGCCTTAAGTTGCGCAATGGTTTCGGTGGGGTTGGCCGACTTAAATACAAAGTTGCCAGCTACCAAGGCATCGGCTCCTGCTTCTACTAATTCTTTGCCAGTTTCCAGGTTTACGCCACCGTCCACTTCTATGATAGCATGGGCATTTTTGCTGGCAATTAGGGCTTTTAAATCGCGCACTTTTTGGGTGGTGTTGGCAATAAATTTTTGTCCGCCAAAACCAGGGTTTACCGACATTAATAGCACCATATCTACCTCTGTAATAATGTCTTCTAACAAGCAAACGGGGGTATGTGGATTAAGGGTAACGGCCGCTTTAGCACCGGTACTTTTAATTAGTTGAATGGTACGATGCAAGTGGGTGCAAGCTTCGTAATGCACGTTAATAATGGCGGCGCCAGCTTCGGCAAATCGGGTAATAAATTTATCGGGCTCTACAATCATCAAATGCACATCGAGCGGTTTTTGGCACTTGTCTTTAATGGAATCAAGTACCGGAAAACCAAACGAAATATTGGGCACAAATACCCCGTCCATCACATCAATGTGCAACCAATCGGCTTGGCTTTGGTTAATCATGTTGATGTCTTTTTCTAGGTTGGCAAAATCGGCCGACAACAGCGATGGAGAAATAATTGCGCTCATAAAACGTGTTTTTGTGATTATTTTTGGCAAAATTACGCATTAAAAACGGTACGTGCAAGAGGTGCATGATTTTTCAACATTTTAAAACGCTTCGTCGTTGAGGCGATGCATTCAAATCTAGAACCTTCTAAAAATTGCATCCCAAGCATCGCTTTTTTTAGACTCTTCCAGCAATAATTTGCCTTTATCGTATGATTTTTCAACGTTTTGTAGTATATTTGCAACGTTAATAATCAGTCCTCCTTGTGAGTTAGGATCATTAGCTGTCGAGA
>JAFOFC010000028.1 GCA_017387515.1 Paludibacteraceae bacterium | reverse complement strand
AGGCATCTTACGAAGAACTACTGGAATTGTTACCACACAACTGGAAACACGATACTCAATCCAACTAAAAAGGTTGTAACTCTGCAAAAAGTTACAACCTTTCTTTTTGTATATGCAAGGGGTAGTTTATCGGAGGGTTACTGATAACAGACATCATTCACCTTTACATTATCTTTAATTTGCGGAGAAAATATAATCAGAGGGCAATAATTCTCCCCGTTTGCAAAAGATAATTCATATTCTTTCGCATATTCCTCAAAATCCTTCAAGACCGCAGGTTTAAATATAGTATGATCACTAGTAATAACTATTGTTGTGTTGTATTTCACAGTATCACTTAATTGCTCCTCTATAAATTTCTGAATGCATCTATCTGTATAGTTAACGCATTCCATATATTTGCGTAATAATTCTGGTGTTTGATTTGAAATATCTAATGGATTCATCACCCTAGTAAACGGCGAATGCATTGATATTGTTATTCCCATAACACAGAAATTTGAATTGGCTTTCTCTATAAACTGCACACATTGATTAAGTATATCCCTATCTTGCCATTCTTCGGTTTGAATAGGTTCTAACAATTGTTGGTAACCATATCTTTTAGACATGGCTGTTTGATTCCAAATATGTGGCCATGGATTAATCGTAGAAGAACATGAATAAAAACCTGCAATATTGGGATAAATATTAGAATAATATTGCATACAAGCAACACCTTTTTGAAGTGGCAATAATCCTGTATTTATAATCATCTGACCATCACCAGAATTCCCTGCAAGTGTCTGAGATTTGATTTTGTCACAATACAATACGTGTTTTTGAGAAACAAGTTTATTAAGAAATGGAGTGATTTCTACACTATCTACATATTGATTAATAACCCAACTTTCAAGACTCTCTACTAATATAATAATTAGATTTGTTTGCGGCGTAATTGAGGGGGGGGGTAAAATAGACGTTTGTTTCCAACTCTTCATCGTAGTCAGTTTATTGAGCAAATAAACGTCATTAGAAGACATTTCTACACGGGTATTTATATCTTTTAGAAAAGCTATTATAGAAGCAGGAATATATGATAATATGGATTGCTCATAAACATAACCTCTATTATCCATTCTGTGCATTGCAATTCCCATAAATGGTAACCTACAATATTTCTTGAATGTAAAAGATTCATCTTTAGAACGATTTGAAAATTTTGTTACTCCGCATGCATCAGTGTAATCATAAATAAGAATATTATTTCCATATCCTATGATAAATAGTGTCACAAGAAAGACACACCCAAATCTTAAATTCTTGGAATTGGTTAATATGAGATACGATAAGATTAACCAGAATATTGTAGACAATGGAAATACCAATAGTCTCAGATCCAAATACGCCTCAACAGATGTCCATGCACCATCCATATTTCCAACTAACGACAAGGCATCAGGCGTCAAAAACAAATCGTAACTCTTAAAATATATAATATTAGCTAAACAATAGATATCAATTAATATCATACTTAATGTTAGCCACCATTTCTTTGAAGTAAAAAATAACATCGAAGAAAGCATTAATGGGAATAACAACTTAGCCACATAGAATTTTAAATTAGTAAGTTCCATTCCACTTTCACAAACAGGAAAAGTCCCAAAAGTCAAGGCATGAAAACTTATACCTTTAATAAAGAGTATTATGGTTGCTATACCTATTAAATGCAAATTAGGATGCTTTATGCATCCTAATCTACTTGCAAATCTATTTTCTTGTATCATTTTACCTTGAATATCTTAAAATCATTAAAATCAACAACCTCTTCTGCTGTTGGGCAAACGTTTAGAAAGTTTTCTTGGTCAGCCTCAACCACCTGCCACAAACCTATTTGATTCGCAAAATGATTTATACGGACAATATCAAAATTAGGTTCTTTCATATACCAACCTGTTACCTCTTCTAAACAATATTTACGCCAACCACGTATAGGAATTTCCCATTCTTGAAGAGGAGTTTCTGATGGCTCATAAAAATAAACCGTTTGATTACCTATCTCGTCAATCAGTTGATGTACCTTTGCATAAGTTCCTATCCTTTCATTTTGCGTATCTAAAATTTGAGTAGGAACCTTTCTAACATAAAATAATGCAAGTAAGATAAATAATCCCAACACCCACTTTTCTGAGAGGTATTCTTTACTAAAATATAAAATCGCAGGAATTGCCACAATTACTGCTGGTGTATAGTAAAGCGTATAATTTAAACCTAAGAATGCTGAACCACAACAATATGCACAAGAAGCAAGTAACAGATTATCATAAAAATTAAATTCTGCCGTCTTTTTTACGAAACCTATCAGTCGAATTACTAACAATACAACTACCAACCACATAATTTTTTGAGCAAAAAACATTTTTGCTGCATTCACTAAAGGTGAAACTTCAAGATGATGCGCATAAAAAGTTTCTACTTTTGGTAAAACTAAGATGGCATACAATAAAAGAAATAACAAACCACTTGCTATTAGTAAATAGTTATAAACTTTTTCCTCTATTGATGATTTCTTATGGCTGAATACCAATGCACATACACCCAAAGCTATTGGTATGGTAAACATCGTTTCGTAATAATACAATATGTAGTTTATTGACAATAAAGCAAGAATTGCGTACCCCCATTTCTTTGTATCAAGAAACTTTATAGTACCATACATAAACAATGGTAAAAAGGTAAAAATAGTCCAAATGCCTGTCCAACACTGCATAAAATTAAGATACGTGCGCCCTACAACTAAAAGAACGACCATTAAAGCGGCAGAATATTTCCAAATTGCCTTTTTATCTTTTAGAATATATAATGACAAAGCTATAAATGCAATAATATAAAGAAAGAAACATAACACATGAATAAAATAATGTGCTGAAGGAGGAATTTGTCCCTCATAAAATAAGCACAACACATTATAAATGGTATAATCTAATGGAAAAAACCTTCCAAGCGTGGGACTCACAAAGAAACCAAAAATAGGTTTATCCCAACCAGTATAAATCAAGGTTTGGCAATCATCTCCCAATAACCATGCAGCATTGTGCAAAATAAAATAAGAACAAATGCATAAAATCACAGCAACTAATCCCCAAAAAGAGATTTTAATAATGCTATCAGTTTTCATAATCATATTTTTTCATCATTATATGTTCTAACAAAATAAACAGGTCGGTTTTTCGTTTCTGTGAACACACGTCCAAGATATTCCCCTAAAATGCCTAAAGCAAGTAATTGAATTCCTCCAAGAGATAGTATCACAATAATCATAGTTGGATAACCTTCAACTGGGTCACCAAATAGAATCGTTCTAATAAAAATTACAAGCATATAGACAAAAGCAAGCAAAGAAGTTACACAACCTACTATAGTCGCAATTCTTAGTGGCACTGTTGTATAAGACAATATACCTTCTATCGCAAGATTAAACAAAGTCTTATAATTCATGCTAGACTCCCCTGCTATTCTATCTTCCGTTTCAAAAGCAACATGAGTCTTTTTATACCCGATATAGCAAAACATACCTTTTGTATATCTGTTATTCTCACGCATCTTCTTTAACGCCTCTATACAAGAACGATCTAATAATCTGAAATCTCCTACATTAGGCAGGACCTCAAGTCTTGTTGTACGTTGTAGAATATTATAGTAAAAAAGTGACAATTTCTTACGTAACCAGCTTTCTTTTCCTCTTGTTATCCTACTTGCGTATATATCATCATAACCTTCCTGCCACTTTTCTAACATTTGTGGTATAACATGGGGAGGATGTTGCAAATCTGCATCCATGATAACCATGCAATCTCCCTTTACGTAGTCAAAACCCGCTAGCATAGCAGTTTCCTTTCCATAATTACGGCTCAAATCAATATAATTCAGTCTTGAATATTTGCCTCTTAATTCACGTAATACTTCCAGAGTATTGTCTTTACTTCCATCATTAACACAAAGAAACTCCCAATTATAGTGTGAATACTTATTCGCAATATGTTCCAATTTCGGTATCAATAATGGTAAAGAAGCAGATTCGTTATAACATGGAATCAAAATGGAAATTAATTTTTTCATTGTATTTTTTTTGATTTGAAAACAGTACGCACTAAAATAAAATTAATAGGAATTACACAACAATAGACTAACATTGGTGCAATCTGCTCTGTAAACTGAAGAAATAAAAAGAAATTTAAGAACAGAATATGTAATAAATAATTAACTCCATGAGTAATAGCGAAGTAAATACCTCTTTTAACAGAAACATCCGTCTTAAAGGTCAATTTTGCTGTCATAAATAAATTACAACACCAACTAACTATAAAACCTATTAAGTATGCAACATTAACCCATAACTTTCCTTCAATCGCAACCGTCTTAATAAGTATCAAGTAAATTCCATAGTGGATACACGTCGCAACTACTCCTACGAAACAGAAACGTAGAAACTCGCTTAATTTTTCATTATGAAGCAGACCTCTTATTTGCATAGTGACTATAAATTTAGACACAAAAAAAGCGTGAATCTTTCATGCTCAATTTGTTGTCCTGAGGTCTTCGACTACCTTAATTACCCAAATGTATGCACAGAAAAACTCACGCCGAGGCGCGAGCGTACATAAAACCTTGCTTGTGTAATTAATTTATTCCTAAAAGTGTCGAAGTTTCAGGGCATCAAGAATGGCTTTTTACGCTATATCAATATGTCTTGCATCGCCTTTACGATGCTAGTCTTTCATTTTACTTTATCTTTTCTCTTATTGTATGTAATATGACTTGGTATTTATTCTTTTTTTTTATTGCTATAACTTCAATTGTTTCACAATGAAACTTTGCAACTTTACTATCTCGTTACAAAGATACTGATTTTTTTATTTTATACAAGGACTATTCGTTTTTTGATAGTAGGCTGTTTTCTTACCAATACCAAATAAATTTGTTATTACTCTCATCTTACACTATCTTTGCAGTATCTTAATACAAGAGGCGCTACACCTCACCCAAAAAATAATTTTAATCTTTTAGCATTATGAAAGAAAACAGTAAAACTAAATCTACTGATTCTAACCCAAGCAAACAAAACATTGCGTCTGAACCATTTGTAAATTATTCATCCCAAAATCCGACACATGAGTTTGATCGCATCCAACAATTAGCAGAATCAACAAAAGGCATTGTTATGCCAAATCTTAAAGATAAAGATATTGACATACTACAAGTGTTACCACACAATTTTAATAGCAATACACCTTTAATAGAAGCAAAAAGATGGGCCGAAAAACACCTTATTAAAACATACACTTCACATATTGGTACAACAGAGCAATTTGAGTACTTAATAAGCAAATCGGCTATAAAGAAATATATTCAATCAAGCAAGCAAAGCGAAAACCTTGCCGTACACTTGTCTGTATTAAAAGTTTTACCCCAGGTAATAGATGTTAGCATCGAAGTAGAAATCCACGCAGATTATAGCAAGGTGAACGGAATTCGTTCTGTTAATAATCCTATAAACAAGAGTGTTTTAATACATAGATTCTTTGGAGCTATATTATTCAAGGATAGTTTTTATCGAATCAAGACAACCATTTACGAATATCGAGATTATCATTTTCCAAACAAACCTTACACATTTGAAGTAATAAAAATAGAGCTGCTTGAACATTCAAACAGCTCTGTATCGGTAGCTAGTCATCCTAACTCACATAGAGGTTTAATCACTAACACTGCAAAGTTACTTCAAAATATTGAAAAATCATACGATAAAGGAAAATTTTTACTTGACGAGTCTGAAGTTGTCCTATGACAAGTCTTAGTATGCCAAAACAGAAAAGATTTGATGATTGTATTGTGGAAAGTCAAAGATTTGTATTAAATTTGCAAGCTAACAATAGTAATTTATTTATTCAATTTTTTATACCATTATGATTAACTCTCAAGACATTAAAAACGGTATGTGTATCCGTATGGATGGCCGTTTGTATTTTGTTATCGAATTCTTACACGTAAAACCTGGTAAAGGTAACACCTTTATGCGTACCAAATTGCGCGACGTAGTTGACGGTCGTGTATTGGAAAGAACTTTCCAAATTGGTTTCAAACTAGAAGACGTACGTGTAGAACGTCGTCCTTACCAATTCTTATACCAAGAAGGCGACGACCTAATCTTTATGAACCAAGAAACCTTTGAACAAATTCCTATCGAAAAAAATAAAATTACCGGTTTGGCATTTATGAAAGAAGGTGATATTGTTGACGTTCTTAGCGACACCTCTACCGAAACTGTGCTAACTGCCGAAGTTGCTACTAAAGTAGTGTTGAAAGTTACCTATACCGAACCTGGTTTAAAAGGCGATACCGCTACCAACACCCTAAAACCTGCTACCGTAGAAACTGGTGCTGAAGTACGCGTTCCTTTGTTTATCAACGAAGGTGAATTGATTGAAATTGATACTCGTGATGGGTCTTATGTTGGCCGCGTAAAAGCGTAAATCGATTTTAATGGGTCATTTTGTCGTTGTTGCTTGTGCTCGTAATCCTCATTTAGGTCACTAAACTCCGGTTACTCGCACTGCGCACGCCTAAAAATGCCTCCATAAAAATCAATTTAATAACATATCACAACCATAAAAAAATCTCAGCAGTTTCTGCTGAGATTTTTTTTTGCGACAAGCGACAATCTACTGATACGTAATGGTACGTTTTACATCGTAGGGTCCTACTTTTAAGTAAACCCAGTTGCCGTGGTCGTCAAATTTTACCGATACGGGCCACTGATTGCTCATACCATACGAAGGTTTGCTCAAAGTTAATGTTTCTCTATTTTTTACAAACTGATTTTGTACGGTCAACGATACGTCGTGGTTTATCAACCCTTCTTCTGTTTGTGAATAAGGTACGATGGTAGATACTTGCATGGCAACCGAATCGGCCTTAATAAAGGCATAATTATCGTAACCCACATTTTTCTCCATCAACACGTAGCCTTTCCAATTATACGATTGTACCAGAGCATTGTCGTCAAATTCTACCTCCATGTTGTAAGCAGACGAGTTAGACGATACCAACGCAGGGAATTTTTCGCCATTGGCATCGGCCATGCGTTTTAAAGCAGCATGGGGACGCGATAATGATTTTTCGCCCTTAATGTACACCTTACCATCTACACCCAATTGAACCTGGTTAGTTTCTTGTGTCTCTACTTTTAATTTTACAAAACCACCCAATACATTATCGGTTTTGCAAGACATAATTTGCTCTACCTTATCTACAGGTTTGTTTAAATCTTCTATACCTGGCATTAAAATACGAATAAATTCGCTAGGGCTACAGGTAATACGATCGTATTCGTTCTTTTTGTACGACACATGCAAGGTGTTGATACGAACATTTACTTTTTGTTTGTCGTTGTATTCTTCTCGGTTCATATCCACCGATTTTAAACGGCCTTTTTTGTCGTATTTTAACTTAAAGTTCAAGGGTTCTTTATTGTCTTGGGTAACTTGTCCATCAACACGCTTTACATTGCCGTTTAAAGGAAGCAAAGGCAAAAATTGTATGGGGTATTCCATTTCATAAACATTGCACAAAAGGTCGTTGTAGGTAAACGCATCTACCATCCAATGCAAGTTACCACTAAGCAAGCGCAATAATTTGGTGTATTTTTTAACGCCCTTAGGATAATAGTTTACAAACAGATCTATGCCATAATAATCGATGCTATCGGCCACCGATTTTAACGAAGCCTTGTAAGTAGCTAAGTGATTTACCGCCAAGGTGTCGCCCAACCATGCTTTTGCCAATGCCAAGTTGCGATTAGCATAGGGTTGTTGTTCTGCGGGTAGTTTGTGCAAATGATATGCCAACAAATCTGCATATGCCGCCATTACACTTTTGGTTTTGTCGGTTAATTTTAATTCTTCTTTTTGGTCCATGGCTTCTATCAGTTGTTTTTGAAGCACATCAATACCTTGTACCGACGAAAAATCGTACAATCCAAAAGGCATCTCGAACGACCCAAATCCGTACATAGCATACACTTCTTGACGCACACGCATAAATGCAGCCTGAATACCTACTCTATCGTCTACGGGGAATTCATCGGTAAAGTCTACATTAGATGTGGCATAAGTACCATGAACAACACCATAATCTTTTTGGTACAGCAAACTACCATCCGAATGCGATAGTTTGTAACGATACCTTACTTTATAAGGTATATTATACTGTCCCTCGTTATTAACCGATATCAACGCAGTATCTACTTTAAGTGGTTCGTTGTAAAACCAAATTTCTACTACCAAGCGTTTACGTTCGGTGCTTTCGTGCTTAATGTACGATGGAATAAATTTCCACACCGAAAAACGTCCTTCTGAATCTACCAATTTATTCATCACCATCTCGGTACGTTTCCAATCGGTGGTATTCATATTGCCTATTTGCTGCGCATAATCGGCATCTTGCATCATGTACACATCGGCATAATCAAACACTACACCCTGCGTAGGAGTCTGAAAATAGGTAACACTGCCTACGTTGTTTATTCCATTAGCGTGCGTCACTAGCGATAAGCACAGCAACACACAACTTACTATCCATTTTCTCATGTTATTTATGTTTACGAAACTAAGGCAAAGGTAATCATAATTCTAAAAAAATCACTAACTTTGCTTGTTTACAAAATGTATTTTAACATGCAACGCATTACTTTTACCTATCTTTTACTTGTTAGCCTGTTGGTATGCAGCTGTACCAACCCTATTAACCAAACAAAACAAGTTGACCCCATAAAGGTAGAGGTACAAGCCATTAACCAACAAAGCATTACCCCTACACATACCTATGTTGCCACCATCAAAGAACCCGTTTCTATTCCTTTAAGCATTCCTACAGGGGGCACCATTACTAAAATCATGGTAAAAAATGGCGATAAGGTAAAAGCAGGGCAACCATTACTAGTGGTAGATTCTACCCAAATGCAGGGTGCCCTACAAATAGCGCTAGCTACCCTAAACCAAGCCAAAGATGGTTACCAGCGTGCCAAGCAAGTGTACCAGCAAGGAGGCATTACCCCACAAAAAATGGTAGAAATAGAAAGCCAATTACAACAAGCCACCTCTATGTATACCATGGCGCAAAAACGGCTAAACGACTGCACCCTAAAAGCTCCGCAAGATGGCATTGTTGACAACATAAACTTGCATATTGGCCAAAACATTGCTCCAGGCGTGCCTGTGGTTACCTTATTAAATATAGACAGCTACCATGTATGCTTTGATGTAGCAGAGATGGACATTGCCACCCTACAAGTGGGCGACAAAGGCTACCTTACCATGGATGTTATAAAAAGCGATACCTTAGGCATCCACATCATCGAAAAAAAATTACAGGCCAATCCCATTGGACACACCTATACCATTACGGCTAGCATAGCATCTATACCTGCTCATCTAAAGCAACAACTTTTGCCTGGAATGATTGGCAAGGTACACTTAGTTTCTCAAATGGTACAAGGAATTGTATTGCCAGCTAACTGCATTCAAACCCAAACCAATGGGCATACGGTATGGCTATATAAAAACGGAGTAGCCTATCGCCACAACGTGCAAATAGGTCCATACACCGCAACAGGGGTGCTTATTACGAATGGGCTAGCTACAGGCGATAGCGTTATTGTAAGTGGCTATCAAAAATTATACCACCAAGCAGCCGTTATAGCAAAATAATAACGCATGAGTAGGCTAAACCACATAGAAAGTGCCATGAGGAATCATACCATTGTATTCCTCATCATTCTGCTACTTACTGGCTTTGGCATAGTAGCCCTACCCCTTATGAACAAAGACGAATTTCCGCAATTCACCATTCGTCAGGGTGTAGTGGCTGTTATTTATCCAGGTGCAACCACCCAAGAAGTAGAGGAACAAGTAACCATTCCGCTAGAAAATTACCTGAATGGATTTGAATACATCGACAAAGAAAACACCTACACCAAAACCGAAGACGGCATAGTATATGCCTATGTAATGCTTAGGAATTCGGTGCAAAATAGCAACGAAGCATGGACTAAAATACGGGCTGGACTAGAACTTTTTCAAAAAACCAGCCTACCACCAGGTGCGTTGCAAACCATCTTGGTAGACGATTTTGGCAATACATCGTCGGTACTACTAGCCATAGAAAGCGACGAGCGAAGTCCGCGCGAGCTAGAATCCTACGCCAACACCATTTGTACCCAACTGCGCACCATTCCCCAAATGGGACGCATCAAGATTATGGGCACGCAACAAGAAGAAATAGCGGTAACGATAGACCCAGCCAGGTTATCGGCCTATGGCATAAACTCCACTAATTTGCAAGCATCGCTTATGCTACATGGCCTACGCATTATGGGTGGCAACCTAGGTACTAGCCAACCCATACAAGTTAGTACCCCCTACAGCAGTCCCTACCAAATTGCCGAGCAAATTATTTATTCTGATCCCATTACTAAAACTACCATCCGCTTAAAAGATGTAGCTACTATACAGCGCCGCTATCCGCAACCCAAACAATTTGTAAAATTTTACAGCGGCAATGCGGCCGACACCCTTAAAGACGAACGTTCGTGCCTGATTATCAACATGGAAATGGTTCCTGGCAACAACATTGTATCATTTGGTAATGTGGTAGACGAACAGTTGGCTTTGCTGTATAAGCAACTTCCACCCGACATTCGTTTTCATCGTATAACCGACCAACCCAAGGTGGTAAACGACTCTGTGGTTTCGTTCTTAAAAGACATAGTTATTTCTATATTGGTAGTAATAGCCGTTATGCTATTGCTGTTTCCGTTGCGCACTGCATTGGTGGCTAGCACAGGGGTTCCAGTATGCATAGCCGTGTGTATAGGACTAATGTATCTTACTGGTATAGAATTAAATACCGTTACACTAGCCGCCCTTATTTTTGTATTAGGCATGATTGTAGACGATTCGGTAATTGTTATCGATGGGTACTCTGACCTATTAGAAAAAGGGCACAGTAGGTGGTATTCGGCAGCCGTCAGTACCCATCAATTGTTTGTACCCATGACCCTAGCCACCTGCGCCATATCGGGCATGTTTTTCCCCATGACTCGCATCATTACAGGCCCATTGGGCGATTTTGTACAGCTATTTCCCTTTGCCGTATTGTTTGCGCTTACTGCCAGCATATTTTATGCCACATGGGTAACCCCTTACATGGCTGCACGATATGTAAAACGTTCTAGTACAGAGCAATTAAGCAAATTCGAGAAGGTTCAGAATCTTTTCTTTGATAAATTACAAACGCAATACCACAAGCTACTTAGTTTATGCTTTAAACAGCCTAAAGTGGCTTACTTACTGCTTGTTGTTGCCATGGCTATTGGCATTTTCTTGTTAACACGCAGCAACTTACAGCTGCTACCCAAAGCCGAACGCGAATGCTTTGCTGTTGAGATTCACTTGCATCAAAATGCAGACATCAACGAAACAGCCCAAGTGGCCGATTCGCTAGCACGCATGCTACGCACCGACCATCGCATTACCTCTATTACCTCGTTTGTAGGACAAGCATCGCCTCGTTTTCATGCTACGTACACCCCTCAAATGGCGCATCCTAGTTACGCGCAATTTATAGTCAACACCACATCGACCGATGCTACCACCCAACTGCTACAACAATGGGGACCTTACTACGAAAATTATTTTCCAAATGCTTACGTCCGATTTAAACAAATGGACTACCAAGCGGCACCCAATCCACTAGAAGTACGTATACAAGGCACCAATTGGGACAACATGCAACTAATAGCCGATTCTATTAAGCAATTTATGGCTAGGCAGGTAGAAATGGCGTGGGTACACACCTCTTTTGACAATTTTACCGCCCAAACACAACTTACCCTGCACGCCAACGAAGCTGCCCGATTGGGCATCACCGAATCGCAACTATCCTTGTACTTGCGTAGCATAACTGGAGGCACCCCACTTACCACCTTATGGGAAAACGATTACAAAATACCTGTAGTATTGTATACCGATAGCGCACAAATAAGCCACCCCAAACAACTGGAAGACATGATGATACCTACTGCCTATCCGTCTGTATGGGTACCACTTAGACAGGTTGCTACACTTACGCCCAGTTGGCATCATGCTAGCATAGAAAGACGCAACTCGGTACGCACCATTACCATTGGCTGCGACTTACGGGGCACTACTAGCCAAGTTGATGCCGAGCGTAAGGTAAAACAATGGATACAACAATCGCTACCCACCCTACCAGAAGGCGTTAGCATTACCTTTGGCGGTCTTAGCTCGCTTAACAAACAAATGATTCCCCAAATTCTGTGGAGCGTAGTAGCAGCCCTATTGGTTATGTTTGCCTTATTACTTTACCATTTTAAGAAAGTATCCTTATCGCTATTGGCTCTGGCCAGTTCTGTGCTTTCTATTTTTGGGGCATTTGTAGGGCTTTCTATTTTTAGGATGGATATTTCCATTACCGTAGTGCTGGGCATAGTAAGCCTTATTGGGGTGATTGTGCGCAATGCCATTATTATGTACGAATATGCCGAAGAGTTACGCAGAACGCATCGTTTATCGGCCAAAGAAGCTGCGTTTGAAGCAGGGAAACGCCGTATGCGCCCCGTATTCTTAACATCGGCTACCACGGCTTTAGGGGTATTGCCTATGATTTTAGCGCAAACTAGCCTGTGGATGCCCATGGGAGTGGTAATTTGCTTTGGCACCATGCTTACCCTACCGCTTACCCTAACTGTTTTACCTGTTTTGTATTGGAAAATATATGATAAAAAATAAACCTACATACCTTATAAAAAAACTATTGGGCATAGCATGTTGCTTTCTTTTTAGCAGCATAAGCAGTAGCATACTAGCACAAACGCCACTATCGCTCGATTCTTGTTTGCACATGGCAGCATGGCACAACAAAGTAATTAGGCAGGCCCATTTAGAGGTAGACAAAGCGCAACAAACCAAAAATCAAGCCCTATCCTACTATTTTCCGCAAATTAGTGGCTATGCCATGGGGTATCATGCCTTACAACCTATTCTAGAAATAGGCATAGACGACATAGGCAATGCAGACGCAAGAAACCTGCTTAACTTTTTATACAGCAAATTAGGGCCTACTTTAGGCATCGACAACCACCTTTCCATGTTCCAATATGGCTATCAAGTGGGCGTTTCGGCCTTGCAACCCATTTACATGGGTGGAAAAATAGTAACCGGCAACCAATTGGCGCAAATAGGTATAGAGGCGGCACAACTACAATCTAAAGTAACCACCCGAGATGTATTACAACAAGTAGAAGAAAGTTATTGGTTAGTGGCAGGACTTACTAGCAAGCAAGCTACATTACAAAGCGGTATTGCGTTGCTTGACACCCTAGAAAACATAGTAAAAACGGCCGTAGAAGCCGGACTTGCACTAGAAAAAGACCTTTTGCAAGTGGAATTAAAACGGTCAGAAATGAACCGCACCCACATCCAACTTACCAACGGCATTTTGTTGGCCAAACGTGCCTTGTGTCTATCCATTGGCATGGAATATACCGATAGCATCCAAGTAGAGCAACCCACCCTACTAATGGATATACCCCTGCAAGACACATTAGTACAAAACAGTCCCGAGGCACAACTATTGGCTCTACAAGTAAAAGCTGCCCAATTACAACACCGCATGGCACTATCAGAGGCTTTGCCACACATAGCCTTGGGAGCTTCTTACGGTTACGGAAACTACCAAGCTAACTTTCTAGACCATGGATTTGGTAGCGACACAGGCAATGGAACCTTGTTTGTATCGGTATCGGTGCCTTTAACTGCTTGGTGGGAAACCAGCCATAAACTGCGCAAGCAAGCATTGGCCATAGAGCAAGCCCAACTACAACAAGCCCACACCGACCAGTTGCTGCAAATGCGCACCACACAGGCCCTAAACGGCATGAACGAGGCGCTATTAATGGCAGACGAGTACGAAAAAGCCGTAGAAATAGCCCAACGCAACCATCACCTAACCCTTTCTAGCTACCAAGCAGGCAGCAGCACCATAGCCGAACTACTAGAAGCCCAAACAGCCTTACTTAAAGCACAAAACGATTTAACTGATGCCATTATAGCGTATCGGGTACAAGCACGCAAATACCTACACTATCATTACAACCCATAGAATTGTTAACAACTTATACCAACAAGGGGTTGTTTTACAAAGCTTTTTTACTACCTTTGCGTCTATGCTTCAACTATTGCAATACATAGAACCTTTGCTAGAAAACCACGATTTTGTTGTAATTCCATCGTTGGGTGGTTTTGTAGCCTCTACTCAACCTGCTCAAAATCAGGCAGGCATGCTGTATCCTCCTTGTAAAAAAGTAGGCTTTAATCCTACACTTACCTATAACGATGGCCTGCTAGCACAAGCCATTGCTCAACAAGAAAATTGTACCTTACAAGAAGCCAACCAGCTACTACAGCAAGAAGCATTGGTTTTACGCCAACAACTTAGCCTATACAAGCACATAACAATAGGCCGATTAGGGTGTTTACACCAAACCGAAACAGGCATTGATTTTGAGCCCAATGCCAACGGCATTCCCGTGCAAACATCGTACGGATTAACCCCCGTATATTTTCCAGAAATAACCCCTGCTAGGCAGCTTGTAATTTCAGCTAATCAGCCACAAACAGCCATAAAAAAACCGCTTACTTTGCCACAACGTGCATCGTCGCGTTTTGCTGTTGCCTGCGTAGCCGCTATTCTTATTTTGTTGATGATTCCGGTTAATTTTACCCGTCAACAGCACGAATCTAGGGCTGCATTTGTGCCACCTATAGCATTCGAAGAGGTAGTTATAACCCCACAACAAGCCCCTACCACGCACGCTACCTGCCAACACTATCATGCCGTAATTGGCAGCTTTAGCGCAAAAGCGAAGGCATATAAATTTTTATCAGAAATACCATCTTCGCTAGGAGAATGTAAGATAATTTACTCAGAACACAGATTTAGAATAGTAGCCGCATCATTTGCTACCGAAGAAGAAGGCAATGCAGGCATTGAGCAAATAGCACAAGCCTATCCTGCCTACAAAGATGTATGGCTATTGCACTATAACCCATAACCATCGTTAGTCACTCGTCGCTCGTCGCTCGTAAAGCACAAACAACTAAACGACTAAACGACTAAACAACTAAACAACATAAGTGACATGGATAAAAAAATTCTAATTACCGGTGCCGCCGGTTTTATCGGATCGCACGTTATCCGTTTGTTTGTAACCAAGTACCCTAACTACATGTGTTACAACCTAGATGCCCTTACCTACGCAGGTAACCTTGAAAATCTAAAAGACATTTGTGATTTGCCCAACTACCAATTTATTAAAGGCGACATTACCGATACAGAATTTATCGAAAATTTATTCCAAGAATACAAATTTGATGGTGTTATCCACTTAGCGGCCGAATCGCACGTAGACCGTTCTATTACCGACCCATTGGCTTTTATTCGTACCAACGTTTTGGGTACTGCCAACTTGCTAAATGCGGCCAAAAACCTTTGGAAAGGCAACTACGAAGGCAAACGTTTCTACCATGTATCTACCGACGAGGTATATGGTTCGTTGGGCAAAGAAGGTTTCTTTACCGAAAAAACACCTTACGACCCACGTAGCCCCTATTCGGCATCAAAAGCTAGCTCTGACCACTTTGTAAGAGCGTATTTCCACACATATGGTTTGCCTGTTGTTATGTCAAACTGTTCTAACAACTATGGTGCTAACCATTTTCCAGAAAAATTAATTCCGCTATCTATCAACAACATTAAAAACAACCGCCCTATTCCAATTTATGGCAAAGGCGAAAACGTACGCGATTGGTTGTGGGTAAACGACCACGCTCGTGCCATCGACACCATTTTCCACAATGGTAAATTGGGCGAAACCTATAACATTGGTGGCCACAACGAATGGACCAACATTGACCTTATTCGTTTGCTTTGCCGCATCATGGACAAAAAATTAGGTCGCGAAGAAGGTACATCAGAAAAACTAATCACCTTTGTTACCGACCGTGCTGGACACGACTTGCGTTACGCCATCGACCCTACCAAATTGGGCACCGAACTAGGTTGGAAACCATCGCTTCAATTTGCCGAAGGTTTGGAAAAAACCGTCGACTGGTACCTAGAAAACGAAGAATGGCTAAACAACGTTACCAGCGGCAACTACCAAAGCTATTACGAAAAACAATATGCTAATCGTTAATCATGATTCGATTGTAGTTAAATTGTAACATTTTACCCGTTAACTGTACAAAACAGCTAACGGGTTTCGTTTTTAAGCACTTAAAAGCAGGTTTGTTGAAAATTTAAGCCGTTATATTTTCAAAGCCGATAAAAAAAACGTAAATTTGCGCGTTACAAAAAACTAGAGATTATAGAAAAATTCTACTAATATTTAATTGTATGAAAAAGCACAATTTTAACGCAGGACCATCTATCCTACCACAAGAAGTAATCAAACAAACAGCAGCAGCTGTATTGGATTTTGATGGTGACGGTTTATCAATTTTGGAAATTAGCCACCGTGCTAAAAACTTCCAACCCGTAGTTGACGAAGCAGTAGCTTTGTTCAAAGAATTATTAAACATTCCAGATAACTACTCCGTTATTTTCTTGGGTGGTGGTGCTAGCTTACAATTCTGCATGGTTCCATTCAACTTTTTGGAAACCAAAGCTGCTTATTTAAACACCGGTGTATGGGCTAAAAAAGCATTGAAAGAAGCTAAAGCATTTGGCGAAGTGGTAGAAGTTGCTTCATCTGCCGATGCTAACTACACTTTCATTCCTAAAGATTACACCATTCCTGCCGATGCAGATTATTTCCACATTACCACTAACAACACCATCTACGGTACCGAGTTGCTAGAAGATATCGACTCTCCAGTTCCAGTTATCGCAGACATGTCGTCAGATATTTTCTCTCGTCCTATCGACGTAACTAAATACGGCATGATTTATGGTGGTGCACAAAAGAACCTAGCTCCTGCTGGTGTAACTTTTGTTATTGTACGCAACGATTTGTTGGGCAAAGTAAGCCGCTACATTCCTACCATGTTGAACTACCAAACACACATTGACAATGGTTCAATGTTCAACACTCCTCCTGTATTGCCTATCTACACCGCTTTGCAAACCCTTAAATGGTTAAAAGCTAACGGTGGTGTTGCCGAAATGGAAAAACGCAACATCGCTAAAGCAGAATTGCTTTACAACGCTATCGACAACAGCAAAATGTTTGTAGGTACCGCTAACAAAGAAGACCGTTCTCGCATGAACATCTGCTTTGTTATGAAAGACGAATACAAACACCTTGAAGCTGACTTTATGAAATTTGCTACCGAAAAAGGTATGGTAGGTATCAAAGGTCACCGTTCGGTAGGTGGTTTCCGTGCTTCTACTTACAATGCGCTTCCTATCGAAAGCGTTCAAGCCTTGGTAGACTGCATGGCAGAATTTGAAAAACAAAACGCATAATATATGAAAGTTTTAGTTGCAACCGAAAAACCTTTCGCTAAAGTAGCGATTGACGGTATTAAAAATGTAATTGACCAAGCTGGTTACGAACTAGTTTTACTAGAAAAATACACCGACAAAGCACAACTATTAGAAGCTGTAGCCGATGCAAACGCCATTATTATTCGTAGCGACATTGTTGACGCAGAAGTTTTGGCCGCTGCTAAAGAACTAAAAATTGTAGTACGTGCTGGTGCTGGATACGACAACGTAGATTTGCAAGCCGCTACCGCAGCAGGTGTATGTGTAATGAACACTCCTGGCCAAAATGCTAACGCTGTTGCCGAATTGGCATTAGGCATGATGGTTTACGGTGTACGTAACCTATACAATGGTACTTCTGGTACCGAATTGATGGGCAAAAAATTGGGTATCCACGCTTACGGTAACGTAGGTCGTAACGTAGCGCGCATTGCTAAAGGTTTTGGCATGGACATCTACGCATTTGATGCTTATTGCCCAAAAGAAGTAATTGAAAAAGATGGTGTTACTGCCCTTAACTCGGTAGAAGAATTGTACAGCACTTGCGATGTAGTATCGTTGCACATTCCTGCTACTGCAGAAACCAAAAACTCGATCAATTACGATTTGTTAAACAAAATGCCTAAAGGCGCTATGTTGGTTAACACCGCTCGTAAAGAAGTAATCAACGAAGCCGAAGTAATCAAATTGATGGAAGACCGTTGCGATTTCCGTTACATGACAGACATTATGCCTGCTGCTAACGCCGAATTTGCCGAAAAATTTGCTGGTCGCTACTTCTCTACTCCTAAAAAAATGGGAGCTCAAACAGCCGAAGCAAACATCAATGCTGGTATTGCTGCTGCTAACCAAATTGTTGGTTTCTTGCGCGACGGCATCAACAAATTCCAAGTAAACAAATAATTGTTTACACCATACATTACAAAAAACTCGGTGACTGAGCTTGTCGAAGTCCCCGAGTTTTTTTAACCAATCAAAACAAACCTCATCATCACATTATGAAAAAATTAGTTTTTGGGATTATTGTATCCCTATTGTGCGGTGCTTGCTATTATAACACCACTCCCAGTGCTGCTACTATTTTAGGCAATCCAAACTACCAAGCCATATCGTATAGTGGCTACAGATACCCTACCCGCGATAGTGTTCCTAGTATTGAGCAAATTAAAGAAGACATGCTTTTACTAGCCGCTTTAGACATTAAACTACTTAGAACATACGACACACAAAGCCCACAAACAGAACGTATTTTGCAGGCCATAGACCAACTAAAAAAAGAGCAAGCTAATTTTGAGATGTACGTTATGTTAGGGGCATGGATTGATTGTTTGCATGCACGCACCGACTCTGCTAATCACCAAGAAGAAGACCTAATAGCCAACACCAAAGAAATTACTTTAGCGATAGAGATGGCACAACGTTACCCAAACATTGTTAAAGTAATTGCAGTAGGAAACGAAGCCATGGTACATTGGGCAACTGGTTACTTTGTAACACCCAACATCATCTTAAAATGGGTTAATCACTTGCAAAATCTTAAAAAGGAAGGTGCCTTACCTAACGATTTATGGATTACTAGTTCTGATAATTTTGCTTCGTGGGGAGGTGGCTCTACCGATTATCACAACCCCGATTTGGTAGCACTGATAAAGGCTGTTGATTTTGTTTCGTTGCACACTTATCCTTTTCACGACACTCACTACAACCCCTCTTTCTGGTTACATCCTAACCAACATGCTCCGCAAAACAACCAAGCATTGTACCTTGCTTACTGTAACGAAGCCATCCATCAAGCAGTTAATTATGCCAAAAACCAATACTACGCCGTTGCTAACTATGTTCATCAAATAGATAGCACCAAACCCATACACATAGGCGAAACGGGTTGGGCATCAAACGACGCACACCTATACGGAGCGGCTGGTTCTATGGCAGCAGACCAAGTAAAAGCGGCACTATTCCACCACGAAATGCGCCAATGGACCAATAAAAACGGAATATCTTGCTTCTTTTTTGAAGCCTTTGACGAACCATGGAAAGATGCCCTACATCCACTCAACTCAGAAAATCATTTTGGTTTGTTTACCGTAGATGGCAAGGCTAAATACGTATTATGGGAAGAAGTAGACAAAGGTACTTTTAAAGGGTTAACCCGATGTGGCAACCCTATTCAAAAGACGTTTAACGGACAAGACAGCTTGCTATTTGCACCTATTTTTACCAATAAGTAACAGGGCACAAATCTTTCTTTTTAGTAGGCATGGTGTAAATAAGCGATATTTCGTTACTCCACGAACCATTCTGCCTATCGGACGTAAACAAGTCAAACACATAGTATAGCTGGAAGCCTTTGTAGTAAGCACCTGCGGTAAACGATACGGTGTGCACCTGGTCGATGTCGGTTTTGTACGACACCCCTATAATAACGGGTTGATAGCAAATACCAGCCCCTATGTAAGCTTGTTTAAAATCGGCTTGTTGTTGATAAGAGGCATTGGCAAAAAAGTAGTTATCAGAAAAGCCTTGGCTTTTTAGGCCATGATTTAGCTTTAAATCTTGTACAAAACCAATTTGACCCACGTATTTACGAGGTAAATTTTGCATATTGGGCACAAAACCATTATCGGGTTCGGCCAGGTGATAAACGGCAAAACCCACCATCAACTTATGCTCAAACACGTAACTAGCCCCTACCGAGAAGTCAAAAAAGGTTTTGCTTTGGTTTTCCCATTGTTCGGCACTAGAAGGAAGCATATTGCCCGTAGAGGGGTCGTATTGGTCGCCAAAGGTAAGACCATCTGCATGCAATTGGTTTAAGAAACAGCTAGCCTGCAAACCCAAACGAATAAAATGCTTATCGGCCAAACGGAAAGTATGCGCATACACCGCATCAAATTGGTGCACTCCAAAAACAGACGAATGCTGATCATAACTATACGATGCACCCACCGAGCACATTTGCTTGTACACATTTTGGTCGTACGATACGCGTACGGTATGGTAGTTGTTGCTTAATACGGGCCATTGCATGCGGTAGTTAATGCCTAAACGCAACGTATTGGCAGCACCCACCGACGATGGGTTCAAACTAAAAGGCACCACATTGTGATTACTCAACGAGTAATCTTGTGCCATTAAAGCCGTGGCACTTACCATTACACTGATTATCCAAGTTACTATTCTTTTCATCGTTCTGCTCTCCTCTATTTAACAATGGATACTTGACCTTTTAAGGTTACTTCGCGCACGGCATCGTTTACCGTAGCAGTGTAATGCGCTACCCAACCATACACGCCCCACGGACAAGGTTGCCCCTGATAGGTGCCGTCCCAGGCATCGTCGGTCGATTTTCCTTCGTAAACCACCTCGCCTAGTCGGTTGTAAATATAAAAATCTAACGAAGATATATTTTGTACTCCGTAGAAGTGGAACGTATCGTTTAAGCCATCGCCATTGGGAGTAAAGGCAGTAGGTGCCCACATTTCTTTCCAAATTTTAATTTCGCTCTCGCCATGGTAAATGCAACCGTACTCATCTACCGCTGTAACCGAAAGCATAAAAGGTTCAGAGAAATTATCTACGTTATAGGTATAAACGGTATCGGCAGTTTGAAGCACATCAGTTCCATCGCCCATGTTCCAATACCATTTTATCGTAGACGATGGCTGTATACCGGTTACATGCACATTAGAATGCCCTTGTTCTACCCAAGTGGGTGTCACATTAAATTCAAATTTGGGCACAGGCAATCGATTCAAGGTAATTTGCGCCGAAGAACTACAAGAAAATTCGTTGGTACCTTTTACCGTGATGGTAACGGGCTCTTCGTACAACACGTCCAATCGGTCCGAGTGGTTTAGATCAATGCCTTCTACATGAGTGGTAGCACTCCACTCGTACATCAATGCCCCCTCTGCCACTAACACCACCGAGTCGGGTTTATTGGGGCACGCCACTTCTTTGGCAATGTGTAACGATATTTGATCGGCATGATACACCGTTACAGGAATTTCTATTACGTTCGACAAACAACCATCGGCCGATACGCCGCGTACCGAATAGGTTTTATCGTCAAGGGGCGATACCACCAACGAACTCAAGGTTTCGGTAGTATTATCCCACAGATAACTATCGGCACCCGTTACTTGCAGCGTAGCCTCTTGGCCTTCGCAAATGCTTACGGCAGGTACAACGGCATTGATGGTAGGCGTTTGCAAGGTATTCAATTCTACCACCAACGGCTCCGACTGACATTGCTCTATATACCCTACCACCGTTACGCGATGGTTTCTATCGGATGGAGCTGTAAAGGTAGTTCCTTGCGACATTCCGTTCCAAGTATACCTATCGGCACCATGTGCCAATAATTCAAAAGGACCGGAGTTAAAACAACGTTCCACATCCCCTTCAACGCTCACTACTGGAATATCCGACACATTCAAATTTACCAGCGCGCTATTAGCACAACCGTACACATTGTAACCAATTACATTAAAACGTTGGTATTGTTGCACGTTGTGAAGCACCACTTCGCCACCCGAAAACTGACTCAATTCGGCATGATCCCAAGCATAACTTTGGGCACCTGTTACCTTAATAACAGCATCGCCACCCTTGCAAACTGTGGGCGCATCAACCGTTAAGGTAGGCACCTCGTACACATCTATATTATGGGTTGCAAACACTTTACAACCATGGGAATCTTTTGCATCCACACGATACGTAGAGGGCACACTGGGCGTTACCACTACATTGGTCGATCCATCTGCATGAGGTACATTCCAGGTTATCTCACTCCAACCAGTACCATCTAATGTCAAGGCAACTTCCTTGTTGGGACAAACCTTATCATCGCCCAAAATACGAATCGGATCCTTATCGAACAAACTCACTCCAAACCAATTTTGATACGTACATCCCCGCACATCGGTAACCGTTACGGTGTAGGTTTGTGGCTCTAAGGGTGTGGTAACCAGCACCGATGTTCCGGGAAAAGTTTGACCCGCCACCGAACTGCTCCAGGTTACACGACTACCCGATTCTATATTTAAAGCGGTAAGTTCTAATTCGTCGCCTTTACAAATTTCTGTTTTTCCCTCTATGGTTAAATTAGGGAAATAAGGCACGGTAACAGGTATGGTTTGCGATTTTATACAGCCATTTTGGGTGGTAGTTGTTAAGGTTACCTCGTGAACACCATAGGTCTGAAAAAAGTGAGTTACACTTTCGCCCATTAGTTGCGATTCACCTGTATCCCATAGGTTTCCCACTATAACATCGTCTTCGACGGTAGAACTAGAGGTAAATTCAACCTGACCCGAACAGCCTGTTGTATAGGTAAATGCAGGGGTTACATCTACTAACTTCAATTTGGTTTTTAGTTCGATGGCTGCACAACCTAACTCGTCGGTAACCACACAACGATATTCTACATCGGGACGTATATTGGCTGCCGGAATGGTTACTAGGTTTGGATGGGTTGCATCGGCCTGAATAGGAAAATGATCGCTTCTAGACCACTGATACGAAGCAAAACCTGTGGGAGCTGCTATTTGCGCATCTTCTCCTTCGCAAGCGGTTGATGCCAACGACAAATCCATGGCTTCGGCCCTAAAATAGCCGTAAGCTTCGTGCCCACCTGCTGCAGGTGTATTACCAGTACAACGTACCAAACAGTCGTGCGAGATTACTTCTATAAATACCCTACTACCTTCAAACTCTCTTAAGTCTACTAAAACCGATGTCCAGGGTTGGTACATATACAAGCTAGGATCGGTTCTGGACGCTGTACAGGGAGCGGTACCACGCAACAAGGTAGAAGATTCATCGTCGTTTACCACCGCATCGTACGATGAACAAGGAGGTATAGCCACCGTACCATCTGGTTTTACCACCTTTATATTAATAGAGAAAAAAGGGCGTTCTTGCCCTTCGTGATCACCCCCCTCGTCGGGAATTTGTAAAACGGCAGCAAAACGGTATTTTAAAATAGAAGTAGCTTTGGTAATTTTATAGTCGTATGCTAATTTTTCGGCAGCTGCCTCCAAGTGATCTAAATCACAACCTGCCCTACCATTCCTTCTGTAGTAAAGGGAGCACCAATACGAGCCGCATTCTTACCTGGGTCTGGATTGGTATACAATCTGTCGCACTGCAATATCGGATCGAGTGTATTTACATCACCCAAAAACTCAATACGTTGGGTTTCTGCTGTCTCGGCTATCTCTGTCCAAGAATAAGAATAGGTTTTCTGATTATCGGGAGCTTCAGGATTATCGCATTTAAACGTACCCAAAGAGCGTGTCCAATGGGAGAAGTTACGCATAGAAAAATCAAGATTCGGCGCATCTATAGCTGCCTGATTGGCTTGTGCGTACAACTGCACGCTACTAAACAAAACATACAAGCACAACAATAGTTTTTTCATAGCACTAATTTAAGATCTACATAAGGGTTACAAAGTTAACACTTTTTTAGTAAACGATGTGTTTAAAAGGCTATCGGGGTACTTTACGCGCCGTTTTTTAACATTAGGATGATTTTTACTAACAATTTGATTTGTTTTTTTGCAAATGTTTGCATCCTAACAAAATTATTAGTTTCTTTGTTACGCTTATTTGTTAACCTTAGTTTTATTCACCTGTAAAACCTATTGCCTATTGATTAGAACGTTACCCAATTTGTAAAAACACACACATGGTAACATTTGAAAAAATGTCCGATTTGCAACTTATTAACTTGTATAAATCGGGCAACAATCAGGCATTTGAGGCGCTACTACATCGCCACAAAAATTATATCTACTCGCACATTTACGCCATTATTAAAGATGAAGATGCCAGCAACGACATCTTTCAAGATACGTTTGTGCGCATCATTACCTGCATTCAACAAAACAACTATACCGATTCTGGTAAATTTCGTTATTGGGCCACTCGTATTGCCCACAACATGGTAATGGACTATGTACGCGCCAACGCACAATCGGAGTTAACCTACATAGACCCTACCGAATACCTATACCT
This sequence comes from Paludibacteraceae bacterium, assembly GCA_017387515.1. Lineage (GTDB taxonomy): Bacteria > Bacteroidota > Bacteroidia > Bacteroidales > Paludibacteraceae > Enterocola. The sequence goes on along the minus strand of JAFOFC010000028.1, from coordinate 11,911 downwards.
CAACAACGAACTGCACTGCGAACAGCCACACGAATGCGCTATTATTGCAGAACAAGAGCGAAATAGCATGCACCAACTTTACCTCATGTTACCCGACAATCAACGCGATATTATTCGCATGCGATTTTTTGAAAACCTATCGTTTAAAGAAATTTCTGATCGCACCGGCGTTAGCATCAACACCTCGTTAGGCCGTATGCGTTATGCTATTTTAAACATGCGTCGTTTATTAAAAGAAAGAGAAAGCGCGTAAACACTCGCCTGTTACTCGTCACCTCTGCCACCGAATAGCAACCATTAAATAAAAAAGAGCAAAACAAACACAATAAATAACTATTGGGCACGTTATAAAGAAAAAGAAAGACGTTTGCCTATGAAGAAATTTTTTACCCTATCCTTTCCAAAGCCTAAAAAAACAATTAAAAAACCTTTGTTGTGCCAACCACGACAAAGTACCTTAGACGCCATTATGGCATTTGCTAGCCAATATCAGTACTTACAAAAAGTGTAACACGCAAAAAATCCACCTCATCACAAGGTGGATTTTTTAATTACATTCACTACTTTTGCAATCAATTTTTGAGGAATAGAAAAATGAAAAACAATTTATCTATTTTGGGACATTTGGCTTGCTTTGCTGCATATGCCATTTTTGGATTTAACATTATTGTATGCAAAGATTTAACCAGCGGACACTTGCTTTCGCCACTTACCATTTTTTGCCTTAGGGCCATGGGGGCAGGTGGCTTGTTTTGGTTGATATCGTTGTTTATGCCCAAAGAAAAAGTAGATAAAAAAGACTTTCTTAAGATATTTGCGGCATCGATGTTGGGATTTTTTACTTGCCAACTATCATTTTTAGCAGGCATTCCGTACATTACCCCCATGGATTGTTCTATCTTGGCATCGCTATCGCCCATCTACACCCTATTTATTGCTGCCATTGCCCTAAAAGAGCCCATAACCTGGCAAAAAGCAGGGGGCGTAGTGGTTAGTTTCTTGGGCATTATTTACCTTATTATTACTAGCGTATCGGCCACAGGAGCGGCACAAACCACTCCATTTGGCATCGTTATGTCCATTATCAACGCCCTTAGTTTCTCGCTTTACTTGGGCATTTTTAGGCCCTTAATTAGCAAATATTCGGTAATAACGTTTATGAAATGGATATTTTTGTTTGCCTTTGCCGTATCGTTTCCTTTTTCGGCTACCGAAATTGTTAGCACCAGTTGGAGCACCTTTCCTAGCATTCAATTGGCCGAGCTTGGCTACTTAATTGTGGCAGCTACGTTTATTACCTACACCCTTATTCCCTTTGGTCAAAAACACATTCGCCCCACCCTAGTAAGCCTTTACAGCTATGTGCAACCCATTATAGCCATTGCCATTAGCATTTTTATTGGCATGGACACCCTAACCTGGCAAAAAGTACTAGCCGCAGCCATGGTCTTTGGCGGGGTAATTATTGTAAGCTACAGCAAAAGCAAAGCAGAAAAGCATTAAACGGAATAAAAATAGAGCTGCTCCTTCTCGGTGGCAGAGCCTGTCGCCCCCACCCCAGCACGCCAGGACGAAGTCCGGTATGGCGGTGCAACCTTTTTTGCTTATCCAAATTGTATTTTATACCTTTGTACGCAGAAAACAAAATACACAGAGTATTCCCCAGTTACTCTGCATATATCACTTAATTACTAATCTTTTTCATCATGAAAAATTACCATCCTACAAACCCAAACACATTATTGGGAAGTGAACCTTTTGTAAGCTATTACGCCAGAAATCCACAAAAAGAATTTGATCGTATCCAGAAACTTGCCGAAGACACCAAAGGCATTGTTATGCCATACCTGAATGATAGTTACGTAGAAATATTACAGGTAAAGCCACACGATTTTAGCAGCGACAAACCACTCATTGAAGCTCGCAAATGGGCAGAAGAAAATCTCATTGGTACTTATACTTCACATATTGGAAGACTAGACCAGTTTGATTACATTATAAGCAAAACTTCAATAAACAAATATGTAGACAAGACTTCAACAGATAAAAGCGAAAATATATTTATCCATTTATCTGTATTAAAAGTATTACCAAAAATCATAAATGAAAGTATAGAAGCAGAAATACATGCAGATTACACAAAATCATCAAAAGGACGATCTATAACAAACCCTATTGATAAAACTGTATTAATTCATAGATTTTATGGTGCTATCAAATTTAATAATAATCTTTACAGAATAAAAACTACAATTAAGGAATTCCGTAATAGAAACAATTATAATAAACCATACACTTTTGAAGTAATAAAAATAGAGCTGCTTGATTCTGAAACATCAAACAACTCTAATTTGGTCCCTAGTGGTCCTAACTCGCAAGGAGGGTTGAGCACTAGTGTGGCAAAGATACTACAAAATGTTGAAAAATCATACGATAAAGGCAAATTATTGCTGGAAGAGTCTAAAAAAAGCGATGCTTGGGATGCTATCTTTAGACGATTCTAAATGTGCTTTATATCGCCGTACGTGATGCAACCCGCGCAGCGGGTTAAACTAAGGTAATAGGCAGGTCTTGGAGGTGCACGGCACCGACAAGGCCTGTATTAAACGCCCCCTCCACCCCAGCACGCCCGTAGGGTGTGCAACCGAGCACAGCGAGTAAAATACCTCAACAAACTATACTCATTTGAAGTAATAAAAATAGAGCTGCTTGACGAATCAAATAGCTCTATTATGGCTCCTAATCATCCTAACTCACAAAGAGGTCTGATCACTAGGGTGGCAAAGATACTACAAAACGTTGAAAAATCATCAAAATGTCAAAGGTTATATAGATAATTACTAACCTCTCCCCTTCACCAAGTAATCTTTTGCCAAATTACAGAAATTGGCAGACTATTATTATCTTATTCCACAAATTAACCTCTATATGGTATATCAGAGTATTTTATTTCTACATCTGCACCAAGTTTGTTATAAATGAATTTTTCCAAATTATTAGTTTCATCTGTATCTTTTATACATGGGCCTATTTTTATCGATGAAATAGCAGAAACTGGAATTCTATATGTGACATATGGAATTATTAAGTTACCTCTTTTCCTATAACTTGGTTCTTTATTAGAATATTACAAATCTCCATTCATTTTCTGATTCATATGCTTTATGTTTATAAAATGGAGCCAACCTTGCTATTTTAGCAATTATACCTGCTTTACGTACTGTAATTTCCAATGTCTCTTGTTCTGATATTAATAACACATCATAAATCTGTTTTACCAGATCTTGTTCTATGGTAATTTCATCAGGATTAACATATTCGCATCTTTGCAAAATATACACGTCCTCCATCTGATATCCCCCAGTTTTTTGATTAGGATAAAAAGGAAGTATTCTTGAGAAATCTAATTCCAAACAAACGCCAGTTCCATTTCCTGCATAACCTCGCCACATACATAATTCATCAGATATAGATAGACTACTACTCGTTAATGATATTACATATAAGGCAGAATAACAAAGTTTTCTTAATTCTTTTTCTTGTTCATCAGTCAAAATACTTCCAATTTTACGAGCATATTGCCTAACCTCCTTTGTCAGAGCATTAACAAATAAATCACGCTCGCTTGTGTCATTCAAAGCATTTATTCCTGTTGCCCAAAACTCAATATAAAGTTGTTTAGTATTTTCATCTACAACTATTGATTTTGTCAACATCTTATCAAGAGTGTCTGTTGACGTGAAATGATAAAATTTTGTCATATTTTTTTAATTAATAATTAATATTCTACTTGATAATATTTCCTGTGTATTATAAATCATATAGTTAAATATATTTCACTATTATCTACATTTATTAACATATGCAAATATAATGAATATTTATTCATTTAAAATACCTTATTATTAATTATTTTTCAACAATCACACACTCTCTTCAATGATTTTTATTTCAGCGTCGGTTAGTTCATATAATTGATAAACAAGTTTGTCAATTTTACTTTCCTCTTCAGATATATCAACATTAGGATTCTCTCTTTTTTTTCTTATTATATTATTTACCAACATAATAATTTCTTCTTGCTGAAATTTACTAGGATTTGGAATAGGAAATGATCGTAATTTTTCAACCCCAACATCAACTCCTGCCCCCCTATGTTTTGCATTACAATAAAACCAATTTTGTGCATATTTGGAATTTATAACTCCCAAAATAAAAAGTAAATTAGTTTCTGTTTTAGGAATTATTATATTGTACGACATTCCTACAAATAGGCCCTGATTATCATAACAATAACATGGTTGAACAAACATTGATGGACCTATTAACTTTGGTTGAATGAAATCATTATAATTCCTTGCTCTATGCAATCCATAAGGTCTATATGTTGATGTAATATAATCAGACATATAATCAAGATGTCTTTTAAGATTTACAAATTGAGGGGAATCTGATATTTTCTTTCTATTTTGTACATCTGAATAAATTAATCTTCTAGTTAGTTCATAATTTATGTAATATCTTGATAAACAACCTTCATCTTCAAACGGCACCATAATATTTTTCTCTTCTATATTTAAATCCAAATTATCATATTCATCTAATGATAACACAAATATTCCTTGTCCTACATAATGATTGGGAAGCGGATTCTTCTTATACATTTTTGAACTTATTTTATCAGAAGCCTCAACTACACCCTGAGAAATATTACAAATATCTCCTAACGTTCTTGTTGTATTAGCAAACACTCTATTTTCTAATACGATTTCATTATTTACAAACAAATCATTACATTTTATAAGTCTTTGACTTGTATAAAGCCCTTTCTCTATATTTTTTACATCATCAGATATAGCAAAATATTGACAAGTATCTCTCCTCTTATCTTTTGTAAGAATAGATATCATATGATAACCAACTACATTATCAAAAACTTTCAATTTCCCTATATCAACTATATTTATAAATTTTGTTTCTTCTGATACATGTTTGATAATTTTTTTAGCACCTGTACTATTTATCCAATATCTTGATGTAATAAAACTTATTATACCACTATCACTAATTAATTCAATAGCCTTATGTAAAAAATAGTACCAATAATCCATTTTTCCTGCGTGATATTTTTTTCCAAAAAAGGAATTTATTATTGGTGCAAAAACCTTTTCATTTCCTAATTCTTTAACATACGGCGGATTTCCAATCACAATATCAAAGCCACTCTTGCCATCTGGGCGGTTGAAGACTTCGCTAAACCATGTGTGCCATAAGAAGAATTGACAATTACCTGCTAAGTTTACATCTTTTAGTATCTTTAAAATGAGTGGATCAAAAGATTGAACTTCTAACTGTTTATTGATGGCTGCTGAAATCTCTTGTTGAATAGTAATTTTTTGTTCGTGATCTGAACAAGAATAATATTTAGAGAGTAATCTTGATACTTGCTTTTGCAATAATACTTTTTCATCATCAAAAAGTCCATTATCGGTATCATCTTTCTTGCAGGTTGTTTTGTACGAAAGATTATTCAAATCCACACCCATAAAACTTTCTACAAGTGAATTCCCTTGCATAATCTTATAGTCTAAATTTGGCAATGGCGATGCCTTTTCTTCATCTACCACAATAGAAAGCCAAAAACGCAAACGAGCAATATCAACTGCTCCTTTTTCTATATCTACACCGTAAATATTATTATGAATGATGCTTCTTTTTATTTCAGAACGGGGTACGTCCAAATGTTCCAATGCTTCGCGGCAACTTAACAACTCGTTTAACAAGCCCATGGGAAATGCACCCGAACCAATGGCAGGGTCGCAAATCTTCACTTCTTTAAGTGCTTCTAATAATTTTGGCTTTTTATTTTCGGGTATTTCAGCTACATTTTCATCGGGCGAAAGTACAAACTGCCTAATCTTTTCTTTAGCAATTGAAGTATTGGTTTCAAGATAAGCAATAAGCGATTCTTGGCACATATAACGCACAATTTCTTTGGGCGTATAAAATGCACCTTTGTCCTTGTTATCTTCCAGCAAGTTCTCAAAGATTTTTCCCAACATTTCTGGGTCCACTCCTACCTCTGCATCGTTAGGGTCATTCTCATCTATGGTAAAGTTATATTCACTAAAGAACTGGAATAATCGTTTAAAATAATCGGCAGGAAATTTACTTTCGGGCTCATCTTCTTTGTCACGTTCAAACAAACCACCATTCAAATAGGGAATGCTCTCCCACTCTTTTAAGAGTGCTAAATCCCAATTATAACGTTCAAAAACTTGTTTTCTTTGTTCTGGTTTGGTATTTAAAATTCCAAAGAAAAGCGGTTCTAACACACTATCCAAATAATCGTCTTGATATGGAGAACGTTCAAATAAGTTTTGTAAATAGTTTAAATCACCACACAACCATCCTTTACGTTGCAAAAAATGTAAAAAAGTAAGACGCCCCATCATCTTTTTAATGTAATTACGTATTACTTTTTCGTCAAAATTAAAGGCAAACATCAACACGGCATTAGACTCGTCTACTACCTTTTCTTCCCATTTACTGCCTACCTTCATAAAACGTTTACCCGTGATATACTGAATAAAGTCGGCATATTGTTTGCGATATTCATTAAAGAACTCGTCTGAAAGAGCCTCTACAGAGAAGGCATTTTTAAGATTTTCAAAAGAAACTCCTTTGCTTTGTAGAAAACAAAATCGCTCAATAGGAGTTCTATACAATATCCCTTGATTGCCAAAAACATACGTATATCGTTTTGGCGAGGTAGCCTCTCCTTTTATATCGCAAATAAAAGATAATCGCCACAAGTCACAACTATCAAATACCACCAAAGCGGCTTCAAATTTACCCCAAGTAGGATTGATAAATGAACGTACAAAGTTGCGCAATCCTATTTTACGCTTCGCCACAGAACCTTGTGTTATTTTATAATAAAACAGGCCTATTCTGTAACTATCCACCGTATCGATATTACCTAAGTAATAGCCATTTTCTAACGTCTGGTTGTTTATCTTTTCGGGCGTAACTTTTAGTTCACTCGCATTGAATAAATTTTGCAAGCAATTGTACCAAGTTTGCATGCTAAAAGAAGATTGGAACATGGTTCTCAATTCTTCTACAGAAAATATTGTGGCCATTTTATAGTATGTACGATTAAGGTTAGTTAGTTGTTTGTTATACGAAAGTTTCAGAAATCACTATCTGCGGGTTGGAAATATCTTTAGCATCGTGACGCTGATCTTTGTTCATCGTCTGATATTCAGCAAGTAATTCCGAAATCTTTGTTTGCAAGCCATACTCGTCTAGTTTCATCTTTTCACGGTCGTTTTTATACTCACGAGACAAAGCTTTTAGGTAACGAGGTAGTTGAGCATAGATACCTTCATTGATATATCTTATCAAAACATCGCATTGCGTTTTCAACTCGTTATCGCTTGTTACCTGCTTAAGGGTACGCAAAAACTTATTTGCCTCAAGCGAAGTCTTATCAAGGTCGGTACGGTTAATGGATGAGGTATCGGCAGCCTCTACATACTCAGTAGTATATTTAGCCAATGCACCATTTACGTGTTTGTAGTGTTGCTCTTCATTTGTGAATGGCACAGGTTGTTCTTCGGGTTTAGCTTTGAGATATTTTACAGCTTCAAGGAATTCAATGACCTCTACCCCTGTTGGAGTAGCCAAATAGAATTCGGTTTTTACATTAGAGGAAACAAATATTACAGATTTACCGCTATGCTTTCCTGTATCACGCATTACACGACTTTTCATTGGCAGAGCCTTGATTTTATGATACAACTTGCGATCACTATTATAGAGTTCGCGAACTTCCCGCAAAAGGGCTATTTTCTTATCAATGGTATCTTTGACATTGCTATCGAACATCTGAAATTCTTTTACAATTTCTTCTTTGGAATAGATTTGAGCATCTTCGCCAAAAGCAGAATGGAAACCTTGTAATTTAACAAGGGCATTCTTGTATAATTGAATTTCCTTATCGCCCTGTTGCGATGGGTAGAACATATAGTTGTAGATATTTGGAGCAACAGAACCAATACGATTTACACGACCTATTCGTTGCATCAATCTGGTTGCATTCCAAGGTGAGTCGTAGTTAACTATCACATTAGAACGGTGCAAGTTCACACCTTCTGCCAATACATCGGAAGTTATAATGATGTTATATTTTTGGGCATCACTCTCATAATTGGCATCAAAATTCTCCTTGATTGTCTGACCCAACCGATTACGATTAGCGGCTGTAACCATCAAAACATCGGTACGACCAATTTCCTTGGTAAGTCTATCGTACAAATAGTTCAGTGTATCAACACTTTCGGAGAACAAAACCAATTTTCCCGATGGATTTACCTCTTCTTTGAAGAAATTATTGGTAAGATTTTCTCTGAATAAATCAAATTTGGGATCGTCATTCTCATGTTCCCAATCTTCATTGAGTTGTTCCAATATTACACGGTCATGATGAAGCATTTTAATAAAATCAGGGACGAAAGCATCTGCAGTAAAAAGAATATCTTCTTTTGCATAACCTTTTGTAATAGCATATTCGATAATTTCATCTAACTCCATATTCTTAGCCTGAAGGTCTTTTACATTTAGCTCTGGAGCAATGATAACCTTGTCTTCTTCAAACATTTTAATCATGTCAGTTGTGATACGAAGAAGTGTATGGAGCGACCTTTTGAAAGCATAAAAACTACTCTCCAAACGCTTAACCATGTGCACTCTATATATGCCAGCCAAGGTCTGACCGATATGCACGGCATTCTTATACTTTTTACGGTATTCAGGTTTCAAAAACTCTACTGCACGATAACGGGCATAAGTAAGTCCATTACCACCTGGATTTGACTCGGACTTTCCATCTGTAAGTTGTTTCAAGCTCATGTAGAAACGATTACTAGTGTCAGTGTCCATTACGTACTCTAGTTCATTGGGAGCTAAAATTTTGGGGAATACAATACCTTGCGAATCTATATCAGCTTTATAATCGGAGTCGTTAAGAATGTTATGACGTGTACGACGTACTGTTACCTTATCTATAACTTTACTACGAATTTGTTCATAGATTTTATCTACCTCTGCTGTTACATCACGTTGGTCACGCTCACGCATCAGTCGTTTGTATTCCAATATGTATTCTGAGAAGAAACCTTTTAGATTTGGCACCCCATCAATTGTACAACTCTGACTATTTTGGAACAACAATAATTGATTCTGCAAATCATCTGGACGGTTGTTAAGTGGAGTTGCAGAAAGAAGCATCACTTTTTTTTGCGAACTCTTTAACAATCCCATATTCATACAAGGCGATTTGCATATCTTTTGTAACTCGTCATACTTTCCCGAACTATCACTACGGAAACCATGTGCTTCATCCACAATAATTAAATCAAACTCCTCTTTATCCTTGTAGTTGTCTTTTCCATCAAGAACCTTGGATAAACTGCCATTGGTAATAAACTGCGCCTTTTTGTAGATACCAAACAACTTGAATGTCTTTTTCCAGTTGTCTTCCAAAGCAGGAGGATAAACAACAAGGATGTTGGTATTTTTGCCGTTAGCCTCCACAAAACGTTTAGCAATCATGGTGGCAATCATGGTTTTTCCCAAACCAACTACATCGGCAAGAAACAAACCATTATGCTGCATCAGCATCTGATAACCCTGAATTACAGCATCTTTCTGATATTTCAAGTCCTTAACTCCATCTGGCAACTGAATAGAAAAATCATCTTCCACTTGGTCGCCAAACGTATCAATAAGTACTTTGATGTAAAGTTCGTAGGGGGTTGGTTGATACCCCAAATAGGTTTTCATTTTATACTCGGCAATATCGTCTGCAGTAAGTTGAATTGCTTCGTTCCACAATTGCCAAAATTCATCGGAACAATACTTCACATCATCGTAGTCTTTCATGGCAACGTTCAGTTCGTACTGTGGAGGCTGTTTTATCCCTAACCCAGCATCAGAAATATTGGAAGAACCCATGATAACCCAACCATCACTATGCTCACTATGATTTTGTGGCAAGCAGAGGTAGAATTTGGCATGCAAGTTTTTGGTAGCGTGAATACGCATTTGCAAGCGACCAGATATTAAATCTTCGCATAGTTGCAAAATACCATCTTCTACTTCGGGCGAATAATGGGCATTGATGATATCCTCTTTAAAGCCATTTTCGTAGGCTTCTTTGGCTTTTACAGGATCGCCAAACATAACGGTCATTTTGTTATGCTTGCGAAACATATCATCTATATTTATGCCAATTAAGATCTTAATTTCGGAAATATCGCCTAACTCCTTACGTAGTTTAAAATAACCAGACGAACGAAAAAAGCCAACTACCGCCAAAAAGCGGTCAAACGAAGTCATTTCTGATGCAATACCTTTTAGTTTATTAAAAAGCGTATTGCCAAGTCCATTGTTGAAGAATTTTGTACTCACAATGCGTTTACGTACAAGGGGTGGACTTCTTTCCCCTACCTGTGATTCCTAGTATTGATTTTATCACATAAAAAAAGCGTGAAGCCCTGCACTGTCGCTCGCTTCACACCTTGAGGCCTTCGCATTGCCCTATCTGTCGAAACGAGCAACGCATAAGCCCCACGCCGATATGTAATCATAGTACACAATACACCCCTTATTAGCGGACATGGTACACCATGTCCCTACATTAGGTTACGTGTAGATATGAGAATACACACCTACGGGGCATTCACGTTGCTTTGTTTTTGACAGATAATCTTAAAAGTTGCGAAGTTTCAAGGTGTCAAAACCAAAGCGTAGTAAACGCCTTTTCATATGTACGTCCCACCCACCCGCTTTGCGCTATGCAAAGCATCGGCGTAGGACTAATTGCAAAGTTAAAAAATATTATTGAAAAGATACCATGTGGGTATCATAATTATAATCTGAATTTATATAAACACCCCACGGGTGCTTTGCAGACGCACGAGCCGTGCAGGCCTACGTGTTGCACCTATTTTTTTGCACATCATTGATTATTTTATACCTTTGTAAGCAGAAAACAAAATACACAGAGTATTCCCCAGTTACTCTGCTGATATCACTTAATTACTAATCTTTTTCATCATGAAAAATTACCATCCTACAAATCCAAACACATTATTGGGAAGTGAACCCTTTGTAAGTTATTACGCCAGAAATCCACAAAAAGAATTTGATCGTATCCAGAAACTTGCCGAAGAAACGAAAGGCATTGTTATGCCATACCTGAATGATAGTTATGTAGAAATATTACAGGTAAAGCCACACGATTTTAACAGCAGCGACCCATTAGGTGAAGCAAAAGAATGGGCCGAAAAAAACCTTGTTGGCACATATACCTCTCACATTGGGAAATTAAGTCAATTCCAATATAAGGTTACTAAAAAGTCTATAAAGAAATACCTAAATCCTACAGCAACAAATAAAAGTGAAAGTATTTCTGTTCACTTATCAGTACTAAAAGCATTGCCCAATATTATAAATAACAGTATTGAAGTAGAAATACACGCAGACTACACTAAAGTAGATGGTCATCGTTTAGTCTCAAATCCGATTAACAATAAAATCTTAATACATAGATTTTATGGAGCTATCTTGCATAATAATAATAAATCCTATAGAATTAAGACAACTATTTACGAATATGGGAACTTTAAATTTCACAACAAACCATATTCATTTGAGGTTATAAAAATAGAACTGCTTGATTTCATTGAATCAAACAGTTCTATCTCGACAGCTAATGATCCTAACTCACAAGGAGGACTGATTATTAACGTTGCAAATATACTACAAAACGTTGAAAAATCATACGATAAAGGCAAATTATTGCTGGAAGAGTCTAAAAAAAGCGATGCTTGGGATGCAATTT
>JAFOFC010000001.1 GCA_017387515.1 Paludibacteraceae bacterium | reverse complement strand
CCGATATACATCATTCCCTTTCGTTAGGTATTTTTTTTCAAGTAGGTAGTGGCGTAGTATCGGGTCAAATTTTAAAAGTCATCTTGTTTAAATGTTCAGAACTAAATTTGCAAGTATGGTTTACGCATATTTCAGAAGAACGTTATTGCAATTGGGTAGAAAGGCAAGGAAAGGGAAGGTATGTACTTTCTTTGTTGGGACATACGGTTACGGCTCGCCAACTTTCGTTAGTCTCTGACGCGGTTCTACAACAAAACTTAAATATAGATTCCATACGCCGTTTAACAGGTAGAACCCCTTTGTATATAGAAAACCCTGAGAATTTGCGTTCGTGTATCGAATTGTCTTTGCGTGGCGATTTGTTAGATAAAGAATTACTACAAACACAATTACTACGTATTTCTGCACAAGAGGGGGTAGATTTGTCATTTCAAAAAGACGATATGTATCGTCGTTTTCGTCGCCTTATTTGTTTTGATATGGACTCTACCTTGATTAAAACAGAAGTAATAGACGAATTGGCCGATAGAGCAGGTGTGGGCCCAGAGGTACGTGCTATTACCGAATCGGCCATGCGCGGCGAGATTGATTTTAACGAGAGTTTTACCCGTCGAGTTGCCCTATTAAAAGGGTTGGACGAATCGGTAATGCAAGAGATTGCAGAAAATCTTCCTATTATGGAAGGTGCCGATAGGTTAATGCCAGTTCTTAAAAAGTGTGGATTTAAGATTGCTATTTTGTCGGGTGGTTTTACCTATTTTGGTAAATATTTGCAGAAACGCTTTGATGTAGATTATGTATATGCCAATGAACTAGAAATAGAAAACGGCAAGCTAACAGGTCGTTATGTAGGTGATGTGGTAGATGGTAAGCGTAAAGCAGAATTGCTACGCCTTATTGCTCAAGTTGAGAAGATAGATTTAGAGCAAGTGGTGGCTGTTGGCGATGGAGCCAACGATTTGCCGATGCTCCATTTGGCAGGATTGGGCATAGCCTTTCATGCCAAACCAAAAGTTCGTGAGGGGGCACGTCAATCTATATCTTCTATTGGTTTAGATGGAATCTTGTATTTCTTGGGATTGCGCGACGTACATATTGGCTAATTCAAGCGAATTTATTTTACCCACATCCAATAGTCGTAAATCTACTTGTTCCCATCCATAAATAGGGTATTTAAGGCATTGGTCAAGATAAAAATCAATAATAGAGAATTTGTCGGGATAGGTGCTCATTTCGTCAAACAGCACGGGCGAAAAGCAATGAATTCCACCAAATGCATATGGCTTTAGTGTGCTAATGTCAATGTTTTGATAGGGCGAATTAACCTCGCCAGTTTGCGTGTTGGTCCATGCTTTAAGGCGCATGTCCTTATCGAACAACAAATACCTACTGCTTTTGCGGTTGCTAACCAATAGGGTTGCAGCCGCTTTTTTGTGCGTATGCTCTGTTGTTAGTTGGGCTATGTTGGCATTTGATAAAATATCCACATTGTGTATTAAAAAGGATTCAGTACCCAATAATGGAATGGCTTTCTTTACTGCGCCCCCTGTTTCTAATAGTGCAGCGCGTTCGTCAGATATGGTTACCTGTGCATCGCTCCAATTTAGTTTAAGGTAATCAATTATTTGTTCGCCAAAATGATGAATGTTTACCACAAAATCGTTGATGCCATAGCGTTGTAATTTTTCCATAACATGCCCCAATAGCGGTTTCTCTTGGATAGGAACCAAGGCTTTGGGCATGGTGTCGGTTAATGGTTTTAAACGCGTGCCTAATCCGGCAGCAAAAACAAAGGCTTTCATTTCTTAGAACAATTAAAATATTGGGTAATGTTTCTTTCTCGGTGTTGTAAACGCACTTGTACCCCAAATTTTTGGGCGATGTGTTCGGCTAGATGTTGGGCACCATATACAGAGCGATGTTGCCCGCCCGTGCAACCAAAACTAAATTGTAGGTGCGTAAAACCACGCTTTACATAACGCTCTACAGCGGGATCGGCCAAGGCGTAGATGTGTTGCATAAAGGTTACTATCTCGCCGTCTTCTTCTAAAAAGTCAATTACTTCTTTATCTAGACCTGTTAACTTTTTATATGGTTCGTATCTGCCTGGATTGTGAATAGCCCTGCAGTCAAACACAAAACCGCCTCCGTTGCCCGAATAGTCGGTAGGAATGCCTTTTTTGTAAGAAAAACTATACACGTCAACGCATAATTTAGTGGGGGCAATGTTGGTCTCTACGGTGGTGTTAGCGTATTTATCTACCAAAGCAGTTAGCACACTTACTAGGTATGGATAGGCACTATAATCGTTTTCGTTTAGCAATGACTGCAATTGTTTGATGGCAAACGGAATGCTAGCTATAAAGTGTGATTTTTGCTCAATAAGTCCCCTAAAACCATATGCCCCTAGCACTTGCAAAGTTCTAAATAGTGCAAAAATAGATAATTGCCTATTAAATGTAGCATCGTCCACCTTGTAATAAGGCTGTAATGCCTCTTTATAAGTGTTAATTAGCGATGTGCGAACCGCTGCAGGGAAGTTGGCCTTTGCTTGATATACAAACGATACTAAATCGTAATAAAAAGGTCCTTTTCTTCCTCCTTGGTAATCAATAAAATAAGGTACGTTGTTTACCACCATTACATTGCGGCTTTGAAAGTCGCGGTACATAAAAGATGGGGTATCTACTGCTAGCAAATCAGCGCATAGCGCATCAAAATCATCTTCTAAGTAGGCTTCGTTAAATTCAATGCCCGATGGCTTTAAAAACTCATATTTAAAGTAGTTTAAATCCCAATAAACGGTACGTTTATCAAAGGAGGCTTGTGGGTAGCAAACAGCAAAGTCTAAATGCTTGGCAACCTCAAATTGAATACGGGGTAATTGTGCAATGGTTTTGTGCAGTAATGCAACCGTTGTATCATCAAAACCTTTAGCAATGTGCTCAAAAAACAACGATTCATCGCCCAAATCGCTTAGTATGTAATCGGCTTTATTAGAAGAAACAGCTAGCACTTGTGGAACGTTAATGCCGCAAGACGCCATCTGCTCCGATAAAACCAAAAATGCATTGTTCTCTTTGATGTCTGTTCCGTGTACAGCTATGTAGGATTTTTCATTGTTCCATAAACGATAATAAACCCTATTAGAACCAGAGCCCGCCAATAACCTATGCTGGCTAGGACGGGCTCCGGTATATTTTTCAAAGAGGCTAAACAAAGTCTCCATGCTTATTTTTTTCTTGTGGTGATAGAATTAGAAAGTGGTTTCTCTTTTTCAAGGTCTGATATGGCAGTATTCTTTTTGCTAAGGTCAGAGCGAACCAAGTCTATCTTGTCGGTAATTTTCTTTAATTCTGCCTCTAGTAGTGCCTTCTCGTCCAATAATTTTTGTGCTTGTTTTTGCTCTTTCTCTAATACTTTGGCATCAACATTTAAATCATTCTCAGATACAATGGTTTTGCTGGCATCAAACTTAGCTTGTGCATCTGCATTTTTCTTAATCTTCTTTTCAACCTTAGCTTGTTGTTTTTCAAGCTTGCTTAATTCTTTTTTTATGTCCTTATGCTCTTCTTGATGAGCTTGCATGGCAAGGTTGTATTGATAATTTTGTACGTCCAAGTCTAACGAGGTTAACCATGCAAACATATTGGTTGTAGTGATGCTATCTTCTGTTGGGATAATAAAATTATCGTATCCTTGCGATAATATCACGTTAATAGTACCTGCATTTTTGGAACCAACAAACTGGATGTACATATCAAACATTTTATTCCAAATGTAGTTGTATTTTATGCCTTTGAAAGCATAGAAGTTTTTCTTTTTGTTTCCTTCTACACCTTCTTTTTTAAGGCGTTCAATTACAGCCGTTTCAATGTCTTTAGCATCGTAATTAAAGGTAATGGTGTATCCCATAATTAGGTTTTTGTCGTAGTTTAAAACGGTTTTAACCTCGGGCTTAGCACCGCTATCAGAAATGTAAGAACTGTTTTGGTAAAAGTTGGTTTGTGCCATAGCAATGCCCATGCATAGTAAAACAGCACACAAGCTAATCATCTTTTTCATATCATCAGGTTTTATTTTGTGGCAAAGTTAAAAAAAAAGCAGGGAAACCCCTGCTTTTAAAACGGTAAACTTTATTAAAAATCGGTATTCATTTCGTCTTCAAAACCAGTAGAAACATTGTTATTGTTCATTTGGTTTTTATTTTTCTTGGGTCGCATGTTGCCAAAGTTGTACGAAAGCGATAAACGATAACTTCTGCCTATTGAGGTATTGGCACTTTCTTGGTAAAAATTATCGCTGTAATTGGTACGCAAACTATTGGATCTAGAGTTAAGAATATCGTTTACGGTAAAGTTAATGCTTAACGCTTTGTTTAAGAACGAAGCCTTGATGCCGGCATTTAGCCCATATCGATGGTCTACCGTACCCTGTGCTACCAATCGGGGGGCATTGTAGTAGGCGGTTACTTGGGCCGAGAGGTTGCTAAGTATTTTTACGTTGGCGTTGATTCTAGCGTTCCAAGAGAACGTTTCTGTACGGGCAATATGGTATTTCTCGTTTTCGCCCAAACAGTAGTAATAACCGGTGATGTTGGTGGTTAAATCTAGGTAATTCTTAAACAATCTATTTTTAGCAATTAGTTCTATACCTGCATTGTGTGAATAGTTAATATTCTCAAAGGTATTTTCCATTACCCCATTACTGTTAAGTTTGCTTACACGTTGAATAACATTCTCTGTGTAAGAATAGTATAATCCAGCCGATAGGGTGTGCTCGTTCCACGTTTTTAAATAGTTAACCTCTACATTGTTGCTAAATTCGGGCATCAGCCATGGGTTACCATAGCTAATATTGGTGGGGTCAGAGCGGTCTATATAGTTGTCTATGACTCTGCCTCTTGGGCGGTTAATGCGGCGGGTATAGTTAACCTGGATTTCGTTTTGTTTAGGCAATTCAAAAGAAAGGTAAGCCGATGGGAAGGCTTGGAAATACGAACGTTTAATATCGTTAGCTTGAGTAATGGTTTCTTCGCCGCGTACCCCTAATTGAAAACCAAACCAGCCAAATTTATTGCCGTAACTAGCATACAAGGCATAAATCTGCTCGGTATATAAGAAAGGCCTGTAGCGGTCGGCAATTTCGGTGTGATCTGCGTCAAAACTTCTGTCTTGGCTATTGGTGTAGTCAAAGTTAGCTTTGGCACCTACCTCTAATTTAGAATTTGGGGTAAACTTGTTAAAGTAGTCTACTTGTGCCGATGCGCTATGTCCTATTTCGTGCTGTGTTTGGAATTCGGATGTTTGGCTAATGATACCTGCGTTGTTGTACCAATTGTGGTAGTCGCTGTTATTGTCACGGTATCTGCCAAAATAATTTAGATTGGCAGATATCTCTTCTTTGTCGGCTACAAATTTGTGTTTGTAATCGATGGTGGCATTGTAGAATGCCATATCGCCAAGGCTATTGGTGGTACGGTTACGTGTATTGGTGGTGTCTTTATCTTGATTTAGGTTGGTATAATGCAGCAAACTATTTCTGTCAAAATGATTGTATGCCCCAAAAGCACTCATGCCAATTTCGTTTTGTTTGTCAATACGATACGTAAAGCCAGTACGTAAAAATCCGTTGTAAAACTTGTTGGTATTATTGCTGGTTTGGTTCAAATAGGTGGTGTCTTCTCCTGCCTCAAACGATGTGCGGTTGTTGTAGCTACTGTTGGTACGTAGGTGATGTCTGCCCGATGCATTTAAAAAGAAATCCCATTTTCCTTGGTTGTAATTAAAGTTTAAGCCTAAATTACCGCCAGGGTAATCGTTCCTTTCTTGGTAGTTGGCACCTGCCGAAACACTGCCAAAATAGCCGCCTTTGCTAGACTCTTTCATTACAATGTTGATAATACCTACACTTCCTTCGGGGTTGTATTTAGCCGATGGGTTGGTAATGAGTTCTACTTTCTCGATGGTTTCTGCGGGAAGCATCTCTAATACTTGTCCTTTATCGGTGTCTGATAATCCAGAGGGTTTGCCGTTTATCCAAATTTCTACCGATGAATTGTTGCGTAGCGACACATTTCCTTCTGTATCAACCTCTACCGATGGAATGTTCTCTAAAATATCTGTTGCCGAAGCGCCTTCCGCCAAGATATTATCGGCTACATTGAATACTTTTTTATCAATGTCTAATTGCATGGCCGATTTTTGTCCAACCACCTCTACTTCTTTGATAAGTTGGGCATCTTCTTCTAGTTTTATTTTGCCCAGTCTTACATGCGGATGATCTTCTGACAGTGTGATGGGGCGATTGTATGTTTTATACCCTACAAACGTAATGGTTAGTTGGTATTTTCCGCTGGGTGCAAATAGCTCAAACTTGCCATCCATATCCGATAACCCACCTGTAATAAGTTGGTTGTTAGATGATTGATAAAGCGCCACGTTGACGTAAGCAAAGGGCTCGTTGTTGTTGGCATCAATAAGGGTGCCGCTAATCTTTAAATTATCGGCCCACAAAAATGTACCCCATAGGGCACATATTAGCATTAGGAATATTTTTTTCATACCGCGTAGACGGAATAATATATGCAAAGTTTAATTAGGAGGATTTTTTTTTAGAAAAAAATAAGGCTAACCTCTAAGTCTAATAAGACTTCCAGAAGTTAGCCTCTTATGGATGGGTCCATTGGTTAAATTAAAAAACTTTGTATAGCAAGGTGGTAGGAATGTAATCCAAAACCAGAAATGCAACCTTTGCATACGGGTGTAAGGAAACTTTCGTGGCGGTAACTTTCGCGGGCAAATACGTTAGAAAGGTGTACTTCTACTACCGGTGTGGTAATGGCCTTAATGGCATCGCCAATGGCAATAGAGGTATGCGTATAGGCTCCAGCATTCAAAATAATACCATCGTAAGTAAATCCTACTTGGTGCAGTTTGTTAATAATCTCGCCCTCAACGTTGCTTTGGTAATATTCCAATTGAATGGTACTAAATTGCCCACGTAGGGTTTCTAGGTACGATTCAAATCCTTCTTTACCATAAATATCGGGCTCGCGTGTGCCCAAAAGGTTGAGGTTAGGGCCGTTTAAAATTAAAAGTTTCATTATTCAACAAAGGTAATCCAACCGTGTGTGTCTGGTTCGTCGCCGTATTGGATGGCGCGCAATTTGTTGTACAATTTGGTGCTAATAGGACCAGGTTTGCCGTCTTTAGAGAATACGTACGATTTGTTGTTGTCCAAGTCGTCCAAACGTTCAATAGGGCTAATAACAGCAGCAGTACCACAAGCACCAGCTTCTTCAAAGGTGCTTAGTTCTTCTTCGGCAATAGGACGACGTTCTACTTTTAATCCTAAATCTTCTGCTAATACCATCAAACTCTTGTTGGTGATAGAAGGCAAAATAGAGGTTGATTTTGGAGTGATGTATGTGTTGTCTTTAATGGCAAAGAAGTTGGCAGCACCACATTCGTCAATGTATTTCTTTTCTTTGGCATCCAAATAGAATTCAGAAGAATAACCTTTTGCGTGTGCTTCTTGGTGTGCAGCCAAACTAGCAGCATAGTTGCCACCTACTTTATAGATACCAGTGCCAAGAGGAGCAGAACGGTCATATTTGCGGGTAATTACGTAAGGGTTGGTAGAGAAACCGCCTTTAAAGTATGGACCTACTGGCGATACAAATACAATGAATAAATAGTCTTTTGCAGGACTAACACCAATTTGTGGTGTGTAACCGAACAATACAGGACGGATGTAAAGTGCAGCACCGCTTTCGTAAGGAGGTACAAATTCCATGTTGGCTTTAACGGCCATCATAACTGCTTTTTCAAATACGCCTTCTGGTAAGGCTGGCATGCAAATACCATTGCAAGACGAAGCCAAACGTTTGGCGTTTTCGTCAATGCGGAAAATACGTACTTTGCCATCTTTACCCTTGAATGCTTTTAAACCTTCAAACGCTTCTTGACCGTAGTGTAGGCAAGTTGCAGCCATGTGAAGGTTAATGGTTTCTTCTGTGTGAAGTTCTAGCTCGCCCCATTGACCATTGTGGTATTCGCAGCGAACGTTGGCATTGGTTTTCATGTACCCAAAGCCTAATTCAGACCAATTGATATCTTTCATATATGTTAGTGTTTATAATTTTCCGCCTGCAAAAATACAAAAAAATGTTTGATTGTAAAGGTCGTATTTTTACAATTTTATGCTATCGTTTGCAATTATTTACCTAAGATTAGCAATAAATTGATTATTTTTGCACACCCAACACAATAAGATACCTATCCGTTGTGTTATTTGTATATTAAGACCTATCATCTATGAAATCACGTTGGTACCTATGGCCTATTGCTTGCCTGTACGGTTTAGTTGTTTACTTACGAAATTGTTTTTTTGATTGGGGTTGGCTCAAGTCCCGTCAATTTAAGGCAGCCACCATATCGGTGGGCAATATAACGGTTGGTGGTACTGGAAAAACTCCGCATACCGAGTATATTATTCAGCTATTGCAGCAACAATTCAACGTGGCCATGGTTAGTCGTGGTTACAAACGGAAGTCGTCTGGCTTGCAAATTGCTTCAAGTACTAGTAATAGTGCCATATTAGGCGACGAGCCTTATCAAGTATTTAGAAAATTCCCCCAAACGTTGGTAGTAGTAGAAGCCAACCGCTGCAAAGCCATTGATTACATAGAAAAACATTATCCATCTACCGATGCCGTTGTGTTAGACGATGCCTTTCAGCATCGTTATGTAGAGGCAGGGATGTCTATATTGCTGGTAGATTACAATAGACTGATTAATAAAGATAAATTGTTGCCCGTAGGAAATTTGCGGGAACCTATCAGTGCTAAATTGCGTGCATCTGTTATTGTGATTACCAAATGTCCACCACAATTACCTCCCATAGAATTGCGTAACCTATACAAGGATATAGCTCCAAGACCCTATCAACGTCTTTTTTACTCATATTTTGATTATGGTCAACCCCAAACTGTATTTGGTAATGACCCCAAAAAGTTTATGGCAGATATGACGGTGCTTATGGTTACTGGTATAGCCCAACCAACCCCATTGGTTCAATATTTATTGAGTCAGGTAGCAACTGTTCAAACTATTTCGTATCCAGATCATTATGCTTTTACTAAATCAGATTGGAAGCATATACAACAAAAGTTTGATATGATAGATGGTCCCAATAAATGCATTGTAGTTACCGAAAAGGATGCAGCTAAATTGGTTAGTTTGGATGTGGTACCAACTGCCTTAAAACAGCATATATGGGCATTGCCAATAAAGGTGGCATTTTTACAAGATGGCGAAAAAGAATTCAATAAACTTTTAGTAGATTATGTTAGCAAAAATAAACGAGACAGCCGCGTATTTAGCTGCTAAAATGCAATACTTACCCAAAGTAGGTATTATTTTAGGTACGGGATTGGGCGAATTAGCGACCCAAATTACAGAAAGACAAGAAATTCCATATCAAGAGATTCCTAATTTTCCCATATCAACGGTAGAGGGACATTCAGGAAAGTTAATTGTAGGAATGTTAGGCACTACTCAAGTGTTAGCTATGCAAGGTCGTTTTCATTACTACGAGGGATATAGCATGAAAGAGGTTACCTTTCCTGTGCGTGTAATGAAGGCTTTAGGCGTAGAAACGTTGTTGGTTTCTAATGCTGCTGGTGGTATGAACCCATCGTTCCAAATAGGCGATTTGATGATTATTACCGACCATATTAATACCTTCCCAGAGCATCCCTTACGCGGTAAGAACGACCCCTCACTAGGGGTTCGTTTCCCAGATATGAGTAAGGCTTATCCCATTGAATTGCGCAATAAGGCCAAGCAGATAGCTGATGCTAACGGTATTAAGGTTGTAGAGGGTGTATATGTTGGCACCTCTGGCCCTACTTTTGAAACACCTGCCGAATACAACTACTTTAGAGTAATAGGTGGTGATGCCGTTGGTATGTCTACCGTTCCAGAGGTAATAGTGGCAGTACATGCTGGTATTAAGGTGTTTGCCATGTCTATTATTACCGATTTGGGTGTGCCAGGACAAGTTGTTGAGGTATCGCACGAGGAGGTACAACAAATTGCCAATCTAGCACAGCCCAAAATGACCCTTATCATGAAAGAACTAATTGCTCAATTATAAGCGGTATTAACCAGCCCAATTCTCTCTATCAAGATTTCTGTAGGTAACCGCTTCCGATACATGTTTAGGCAGAACCTTGTCAGACCCTTCTAGGTCGGCAATGGTTCTGCTTACTTTTAGGATGCGGTCGTATGCTCTAGCAGAAAGTTTTAGTATATCAACAGCGCGTTGTAATATACTTTTACAGGTTTCGTCCAACACTACATATTCATTTAGAAGACGCGTGTTCATTTGAGCATTGCAGTATACGGCAGGCTCGTTTTTGAATCGTTCTTGCTGGATTTTACGTGCTTTAATTACACGTTCCCTAATCACTTCACTTTTTTCGCATACTTTCTTGCTGCTTAGGTCTTTAAATGGAACAGGAACAATTTCTATCTGAATATCAATGCGGTCAAGTAGGGGACCCGATATTTTGTTAAGGTATTTTTGCACAGCACCAGGAGCGCAAACACAGTCCTTCTCTGGGTGGTTGTAGTAGCCGCATGGACATGGATTCATAGATGCTACTAGCATAAAACTGGCAGGATATTCTACCGTCATAGCAGATCGGGCGATGGTTATTTTTCTATCTTCAAGTGGTTGTCGCATTACTTCTAGCACCGAACGTTTAAACTCTGGTAATTCGTCCAAAAAAAGTACTCCATTGTGCGCCAACGACATTTCGCCAGGTTGTGGATAAGAACCGCCACCCACCAATGCAACGTCAGAGATGGTGTGGTGTGGACTTCTAAAGGGGCGTTGGTACATTAACGAGCAGCCTTTTCCTAAGTTTCCTGCAACAGAATGAATTTTTGTAGTTTCAAGTGCTTCTGAAAGCGATAGTGGTGGAAGTATAGACGATATGCGTTTAGCCAGCATTGATTTTCCTGCCCCAGGAGGGCCTACCATAATGATGTTATGTCCTCCTGCAGCCGCTACTTCCATAGCACGTTTTACGTTCTCTTGTCCTTTAACTTCGCAAAAATCAAGGTCAATCAGGTTGCTTTGTTGTCTAAATACGTGTTCGGTATCTATGCGCATGGGAGGTATGGTCGTTTTACCACTTAAAAAATCGACCACCTCTACTATGTTTTTTACGCCAATTACTTCTAAACCGTTTACTACGGCAGCCTCTGCTGCGTTGGCCATGGGAATAATGATGCCTTTAAAGCCATCTTCTTTTGCCCTAATGGCTATGGGTAGCACCCCCTTTATGGGTAAAAGTGTTCCGTCTAACGAGAGTTCTCCCATCATAATGTATTGGTCTAATTTCTCGCTACTTAGTTGATTATTAGCAGCCATCATCCCCATAGCTAAGGGTAGGTCGTACGATGCTCCTTCTTTACGAATATCGGCAGGAGCCATGTTAATAATGACTTGTTGTTTAGGAAATTTGTAACCGTTGTAGGTAAAGGCAGAAAGTATGCGTTCGTGGCTTTCTTTTACGGCACTATCGGGTAGTCCTACTAAGAAGAAACGTACGCCAAGAGAAACATTTACCTCAATGGTAATGGTGGTAGCGTCGATGCCTTGCACCGCCGCCCCGTAGCATTTTACTAGCATAAAAAAGAATAAGAATTAAGAAAGATAATATGTTGCTTAGTTTACCTAATCACGATTAGGTAAAACGATTAGGCTTCGTGTTTTAGTTTGGCAATGATGGTTTCGTTGCCTGTGGTTTCTTCGCCCATTTCTACCAAAATTTCGGCGTCTAGTGGCAAATACAAATCCACGCGCGAGCCAAATTTAATGTAACCAAGTTGTTCGTTTATTTTACAATCTTGTCCCTCTTTGGCGTAAGTTACGATACGACGAGCCAATGCTCCAGCAATTTGTCTTACTAAAACAGTTTGTTTGTTGGGAGCTTCAATTAAAACGGTAGAACGTTCGTTTTCTGTACTTGATTTAGGCAAATAAGCAGCCATGTAACGGCCGTTTTGGTGGGATACATGTTTTACCTTGCCCGATATAGGAAACCAGTTGGCATGCACGTTAAATACCGACATAAAAATAGAAACCTGAATGCGCTTTTCTTTTAAAAACTCATTCTCGATAGTAGGTTCTATAACTACTATTTTTCCGTCGGCAGGAGCTACAATGTAGTTTTCGTCAGCAATAACAATGCGGTTAGGAATCCTAAAGAAGTAAGAAAAGAAAATAAATATACCCAACGATATAGTGCCGATAATAATGGATAAGATAAGTGAATTGGCCAGGTAATACAACAAGGTATTCATTATTACCAATCCAAATAATAAAATGAGTAACCAGGTGCGTCCTTCTTTGTGTATTTTTATCATAATGCGTTTAGTATTTCAAGGTAAATATATACAACAGGTATGCAAAATAACAAACTATCAAAACGGTCTAGGATGCCGCCATGACCAGGTAAAATTTTACCAGAGTCTTTGATGTTAGCCGTGCGTTTTAAAAGCGATTCCGATAAATCTCCGTAGGTGCCAAAGATAATAATAATTATGGCAAAAATCAACCATTCCCACCAGGTTGTGTCGGTGGCTATAGGCCATACGGTGGTAAATATATGCCATAATAGCATTGAAGCGCCAATGGCAAATACACAACCTCCAAAGAATCCTTCCCACGATTTTTTTGGCGATATGCGTTCAAATAATTTGTGCTTACCAAGGGTGCAACCTACTAAATAAGCTCCTGTGTCAGTTAGCCAAATAAGTATAAAAATGGCAAATAGCCAATGCAAATTATCGGGGGTTGCAATAAAATTTAATAAACTAAAAGGCAAAGCTACCATTACTTGACCCAAAATAGAAAAGGCAAGATTATGTATGGGTTGTTCTTTTTTGCGGTATAGTTCGGCTATTAGTAATGCAACTATGCAAAAAACGTATGCTATTATAATTGCCATGCCATTGCTAATAGAAGCTAACGCGCATCCAAAATACAATAACAAGCCACACGCTATCGAGTAACCAATGGGTACTTGTAAGTTCATACCTTTGTTTACAATTTGGTAAAACTCATGCAACCCCAATGCGGTTACCACCGCAAACAAAAACGATAAGGTTTTGTATTCAGGTTGAAAAAAGATAGCACTCAAAATAACGGCTACAAAAAGAATACCTGTAATGGCACGTTGTATGAAATTTTTCATAACTCCTGATTGGGTTCTATGGGTTGTTCTTCTATTTCTGCTTCTGGCTCGCTGTTATCGTTAGGTTGAGTAGCGTCTGCGGGCTCATTTTTCTTATTCTCGTTCATGAGTTCATCCATACGGCTTACCCATGGACGTTTGCCAAAAATACGTTCTACGTCTTCTGTAAATATAACCTCGTTTTCTACCAATAAATCTGCCAAGGCTTGGTGCTTTTCTCTATTAGTAGAAATAATGGTTTTAGCACGTTCGTATTGTTCTGATACAATGCTCTGCATTTCTTGGTCAATAATTTCGGCCGTGTTATCGCTATAGGGCTTTGTAAACGAATAATCTGCTTGTGTTGAGTCGTAAAAACTGATGTTTTTCAGTTTGTCGCTCATGCCGTAATAAACTACCATGGCGTACGCCATTTTGGTGGCACGTTCCAAGTCGTTTAGTGCACCCGTCGAAACTTTGCCAAAGCAAACCTCTTCTGCGGCTCTACCACCTAAAAGCGAGCACATCTCGTCTAGCATTTGTTCTTTGGTAGTAAGTTGGCGCTCTTCTGGCAAATACCATGCCGCTCCCAATGCTTTTCCTCGGGGTACAATGGTTACTTTTACCAAAGGGTTGGCAAATTCCAATAGCCAACTAACCGATGCGTGTCCTGCTTCGTGGGTGGCAATGGATTTTTTCTCCGACAAGGTAGTAATTTTTGTTTTCTTTTCCAAACCACCAATAATGCGGTCTACAGCATCTAAAAAGTCTTGCTTTTCTACTGCCTTTTTGTTCTTTCTGGCTGCAATTAAAGCCGCTTCGTTACATACGTTGGCAATGTCGGCGCCAGAGAACCCAGGTGTTTGTTTGGCTAGAAAGTCAATATTTAAGTCTTCTGCCGTTTTTAAGGGGCGCAAGTGTACCTTAAAGATTTCGTTACGTTCGTGAACATCAGGTAGGTCTACACTAATTTGACGGTCAAAACGACCAGCGCGCAACAAGGCTTTGTCCAAAATGTCGGCTCGGTTAGTCGCTGCCAAAATAATAACCCCACTATTAGAACCAAAACCGTCCATTTCGGTTAGCAATTGGTTCAGGGTATTTTCGCGCTCATCGTTCGAGTTAAAAGAAGGATTCTTACCTCTGGCACGACCTATGGCATCAATCTCGTCTATAAAAATGATGCAAGGTGATTTTTCTTTGGCTTGACGGAACAAGTCGCGTACGCGCGATGCGCCTACACCCACAAACATTTCTACAAAGTCAGAACCAGACATCGAGAAGAAAGGCACGTTGGCTTCGCCAGCTACGGCTTTTGCAAGCAAGGTTTTACCAGTCCCGGGAGGGCCAACCAACAATGCACCTTTAGGAATTTTACCCCCTAAATCGGTATAACGTTTGGGATTCTTTAAGAAAGCAACAATTTCTTCTACTTCTTGTTTTGCACCTTCTAGTCCTGCTACATCTTTAAAGGTTACTTTGTGTGCTGATGTCTCTTTATCAAACAATTGTGCTTTAGATTTGCCAACGTTAAAGATGCCTCCTTGCGGGCCGCCTCCCATTCTGCGCATCATAAAAATCCATAGCAAAATAAAGAATAACAGCGGAGCAAATGACATAATAGAATTGAAGAAATCTTTACGCTCTTCGTATCTTACATCAATATTAGGGTTGTTAGAGATGTATTCGTCAAATCGATCGCTTGATGGAATTTGGACAGTTAGTTGAGGTGCTTTGGTATGATTGACCGCTTGTGTTGCTCCAAAAATTTCAATTAAGGCCGTGGTATCATTGGGCTGAAGGCTTACTTCTGCAATTCCCTCATTTTTTATAATGGTAACTTTATCTACATACCCTTTTTCTACGTATTTTTTAAAAGTACCATACTCCACTTCTTTTAAAGCAACTTGATCGTCTGTAAAATGAAGAATAATCAGTACTACGGCAACAATGCCGTACAACCAGTACCAATTAAATTTCATTTTTGGTAGGTTGGGTTGGTTTTGTGGCGGTTTGTTGGTATTTTGTGTGTTGTTGCTCATGCTAAGTCTTCAATTTCGGTAAGTTTTGCGTCTTCCCACAAGTGCTCAAGATCGTAAAAAGCACGGGGTTCACGTTGCATAATGTGTACCATTACGTCGGCGTAGTCGGCTACAATCCATTCGCTATTTTCAAAGCCTTCCATGGCCATGGGTTTTTCGCCAATGTGTTCGCGAACGTACTCTCTTAAATTGGTGGCGATGGCATTTACGTGTGTGTTCGAGTTGCCTTCGCATATAATCATATAGTTGCAAATGGTGTTGCCAATCTTGGTTAAATCGGCTACTACTATTTTTAATCCTTTATTGTCTTGAATACCATCAACGATGGTGTTTACTAATTCTTTTTCAAATTTCATGTTGCTCTACAATTTTTGCAAAGATACTATTTTTTGCTACATTCTCAAATGCAGCAGCTACAATCTCGTGATTACTAAGGGCAATGGGTTCACCCTTATCGCCCGATTCGCAAATGCCTTGTACAATAGGAATTTGCCCTAAAAGCGTAAGTCCTCTTTCTTCGGCTAGTCGTTTTACACCTTCTTTACCAAATAAATAGTATTTATTTTCTGGAAGTTCAGCCGGTGTAAACCAAGCCATGTTTTCAATTAAACCTAAAATAGGAACATTTACTTTATCGTTTTGGAACATATCAATGCCTTTAATGGCATCGGCCAACGCTACTGCCTGTGGGGTGCTTACCACAATGGCTCCATCTAGTTGTAAACTGCCTACAACGGTTAAGTGAATGTCGCTAGTGCCAGGAGGTAAATCAATCAAGAAAAAGTCCAAATCGCCCCATGCTGCATCGTTAATAAGTTGTTTAATGGCGTTGCTGGCCATGGCGCCTCGCCATACTATGGCGCTTTCTGGATTAACAAAGAATCCTATCGATAAAATTTTAACACCGTATTTCTCAATGGGAACAATCTTGCCTTGGTCGTCGGCAACAGGACGTTCGTCTTCTATGCCAAACATTTTAGGAATAGATGGACCAAATATATCGGCATCCAATAAGCCCACTTTGTAGCCCAATTTAGCCAAGGCTACGGCCAGGTTGGCCGAAACAGTCGATTTCCCTACGCCCCCTTTGCCCGATGAAATGGCCAATTTGCATTTTACGTTGGCCAAAGGTTGTTCGGTTACTACGGCCTCTGGTTTTACCTGAATAATGTCAACGTGTCCTTTTACATCAATCTCAGGGCTTATGTAGGTTAAAATAGCTTGTTCCGATGCTTTTACCAACGATTTTCCAAAGGGATCGTTAGGACGTAACAACAGCGAAAACCAAACACTATTGCCGTCAATGCGAATGTTGTCGGCCACCATGTTTAGGCTTACAATGTTTCCCTCTTTACCGGGGTATTTTACGTGCGAGAGGGCTTCTAATATTAAGTTGGGATAAAGTGTCATGCTTCTGTATTTGTGGTAGCAGCACTGCGCTTGCTACGGTTAAAACTTCTATAGGTATCTTCTTCAATATCTTCTACGGGCTCTTTCCAAGATGTTTTAGGGGTTAATTCAAATTGGATGTATTTAATGGTGAGTCCTCTTTCTAGCCATTGTTTTTCGTAATAGGTTTTAATGGATAAAATTTCGTTTACCCAATTAGAGTGGTATAAATCGTCCGTCTGAAAAACAACAGGGTATTGGTTGTCTCTTACCATGTACGATGTGTACGTGTACAAGAAAGGACTATCGGTTTTAAGGTGAATTAGTCCGCCTGTTGCCATGATGTTTTGGTAACGTTGCATAAACCAGGTTGAGGTAAGTCGCTTGGTGGCCTTTTTCATTTGTGGGTCGGGAAAGGTAATCCAAATTTCGGCAACTTCTCCTGCCGCAAAGAAATACTCAATCAGTTCTATGTTGGTACGTAAAAATGCCACATTGTTCAACCCTTCTTCTAGCGACATTTTGGCGCCTGTCCACATTCTAGCCCCTTTTATGTCTACTCCAATAAAGTTTTTGTTGGGGAATAGTCGTGCCAATTCAACGGTATATTCGCCTTTGCCGCAACCTAATTCCAATACAATGGGATTATTATTATTAAAAAAATCGCTCCATTTTCCTTTTTGCGGAAAACTACCTTCTTCTTTTAATTTGCCAAATGGATATTGAAATACGTGTTTATACGTTTCCATGTCGGCAAATTTAGCCAATTTATTCTTTGACATTTACGTTTGTGTTAGAGGGTTCTATAATTAATCCTATACGGCTAATGCCAGTTAAGAGGCTGTCGCGCATGCCATGCGCTATGTCAAATGTATAGGTGCCTGTTTTGGGAAAACGCACATGGCTCATGTAAATCAAAGGCATATCGTGCTCGCTTAAAAATGCATCGTTTATCCATTTTCCCTGATTATCTGCCAAGTAACAATCCAATGTATCGGTGGCAGTGGTGCTGTCTGGCGCCATAGAATGGGTAAAAAGCCAAATGTTTTGGTAGGGGTACATGTCGTTGTTTCTGATGTGTAAAATAACATCGTACTTGCCAACGGTATCGGTCATTTCTACCTCAAAATGGGCCGGTTCATTCATGTCCCATGCCATGGGCGATATTGACTCGTATTTTTCGTAAACACTGTGCGAGTTACAAGCACACAACATCAGCACGAAAACACTCCATAACCCTATTTTATGCAGGTTCATTGTTATCTTGTTTTTTGTCATGATTTTTGTGCTTGTTTCTTTTTTTCTTCTTTTTCTTGTTTTTGTTGTCAAAACGGGTTAAACTTCCTTCGCTTACCGACGATGTAAAGTCAATTACTGCGTTTTGTCTATCGGTAGATTCTTCTAGTAGGCTGTCAGGCTTTTGACCTTTTTTGTTCATGTCAATAACGGCCTTTGCCCTATCTAACGATATTTCTACCAAGTTTTGTGGTGCATTGGGTGCCGTAGAGTAGGTCATTTTTCTAGCAAAGGCATCTAACTTAAAGAAATAGTAGGTGTCATTGGCAGTTTCCAACTGGATGGATTTATCGGGAAATTCTTTAATGGCCTCTATGTAATTGTCTAGTTCAAAGTTTAAACAACATTTAAGTTTGGCGCATTGACCGGCTAACTTCTGCGGATTCATCGATAAATCTTGAATACGGGCGGCGTTGGTTCCTACCGACGAAAACTTACTTAAAAAGGTAGAACAACACAATTCGCGGCCGCAAGGCCCGGTGCCTCCAATGCGTCCTGCCTCTTGGCGAGCCCCAATTTGTTTCATTTCAATACGCACTTGAAAAACTTCTGCCAATACCTTAATCAGCTGCCTAAAGTCCACCCGTTCATCGGCAATGTAATAGAAAATAGCCTTATTGCCATCGCCTTGAAATTCTACATCGCCAATTTTCATATCCAAGTTAAGATCTTTGGCAATTTTTCGGGTACGTAACATGGCGTCATGCTCCCTAGCCTTAGATTCCTCCCATTTTTCAATGTCGGCTGGACGTGCTTTTCTGTAAACGCGTTTTACTTCGTTTTTTTGCGGATCGTACCCATTTTTGCGCATTTGCAATGCCACCAAATAGCCCTGTGTGGTTACGGTACCAATATCGTGGCCTGGATTTGATTCAACGGCAACAATGTCGCCTTTTTCTAGGTCTATGTTATTGGAGTTTAGGTAGTATCCTTTGCGGGTGTTCTTAAATTGTACTTCAACGTATTGGCAACTTTCTGTATTGATATCAATATCGGCCAACCAATCGTGTATGCTGAGCATTTGTCCTGAGCTCTTTTTGCACCCAGCAGCAGTTAATCTTCTATTCCCTGTATCCAGTGTGTAATCCATGGTTATTTTATTTTAGTCATAAGTTGAAGACCTGTGTCAAATAGCACAATTTTTCCATTGCCATTTTGTTCAATATCAGTAACGGCTTTGGCAAAAGTCTCCATGATGAATTCTATGTTAGTAGCACTTAAAAAACGTGCAAATTTTGGGGCAAAATCTTGTTCGTGCACCTCTAAATAGTTTAGTTCGCTAGCACCAAAATGTAATATAAAGCATTCGCGAGTAATGTGTTGGGCGTATGCTAAAAAGTTTTTCATTTCTTCACGACCCATTTCGTGCAGTTGCTCTGCCCAATTTTTTACGCCTAAAACATCGTGCCTTACTACCATTAGCATTAGGTTTCTGTATAAATCAAAATAGATTTTACTTTCGCCTGCTTGGTTCTGAATAGACAAGGCTTTTACATAATTACCATTTGCAACGCGTGCAACTTCTTGCCCAAAAATGGGTTGTAGGTCTTCTGTGGCAATGTTCGGAACATGTATCATTTGTGTTCGCGACGATATGGTAGACAAAAGTTGTTCGGGTTGATTGCTGGCCAATATAAAGAACGTTTTTTCGGGTGGTTCTTCCAATAACTTAAGCAATTTGTTGGCGCAAATAGCATTCATTTTTTCTGGAAGCCAAATAATCATTACCTTATAATCGCCTTGAAACCCTTTGTAGCTAAGTTTTCGTATAATTTCCTCGCTCTCGCGACTATAGATTTGTCCTTGCTTGCCATCGCCAATTTTATCCATCCATTGCTGATAAGAAAAGTAAGGCGTTTGTGTTATCATTTCTCGCCACTCTTCCAAAAAATCATCGCAAATAGGTTCTGTTGTTTTCTTTACAATGGGAAAAACAAAGTGCATATCGGGATGCATCAGTTTTTTTATCTGTTTGCACGATAAGCATTCTCCACAGGCATCGCCCTCTTGTCTATTGTTGCAAAGCAAATACTGTGCCAAGGCTATGGATAACCCCAATTTACCAATACCCTCGTTCCCCCATAAAAGCAAAGCATGGGGTAAACGATTCTCTTGAATCAATCCAATGATTCGTTGTTTAATGGGTTGTTGTCCGATAATATCCTTGAACTGCATACTATAATACCTTCCTACAAAGGTACTATAAATTTGCAAAATATTATTATTTTATAAGCTCATTCTGCCGGATTGTAAGAAGGAAAGAAAAAAAGTAGAAAAAAAATACAGTTGATAGAAATAATTTTTTAGTAAATGCATTATATTTGCTCCGAAAAATTACAAGAACAATGAGACTTATCATTCAGCCCGATTACGACAAGATGTCGAAATGGGCAGCTAATTATGTAGCTGCTAAAATTAATGCAGCTGCCCCTACCGCGCAAAAACCATTTGTTTTGGGTCTTCCAACCGGCTCTTCGCCCCTTGGAATGTATCGCGAATTAGTGTCACTAAACAAGCAAGGTTGTGTGTCGTTCGCAAATGTTATTACCTTTAATATGGACGAATACGTAAATTTGCCTAAAGATCACCCAGAAAGTTATCACTCTTTTATGTGGAATAATTTCTTTAGCCACATAGATATCAAAGCAGAAAATGTACACATCTTAAATGGTAATGCTGCCGATTTACAGGCAGAATGTGCCCAATACGAAGAGGCTATTGTTAAGGCTGGTGGCATCGATTTATTTTTAGGCGGAATTGGCCCAGATGGACATATCGCCTTTAACGAACCCGGTTCTTCGTTATCGTCGCGTACCCGCATTAAAACCCTTACTACCGATACCATTATTGCCAACTCGCGTTTCTTTGATAACGACATCAACAAAGTGCCCAAAACGGCGCTTACCGTTGGTGTAGGTACCGTAATGGATGCCAAAGAAGTGCTTATCTTGGTAAATGGTCATAACAAAGCACGCGCCTTGGCAGCGGCTATAGAGGGTAGTGTAAACCATATGTGGACCATCAGTGCGTTGCAAATGCATCCCAAAGGCATTATTGTTTGCGACGATGCCGCTACCATCGAACTAAAAGTAGGCACTTATAACTACTTTAAAGACATTGAAAAAGATAATCTTTAATACGTACAACAAAGGAGTTTTTATTCAACTCCTAATAGAAAGAGGTTGCTATTAATAGCAACCTCTTCTTTATTTGTAAACGACTCTATTTATTTGTTAGAAAGGCAAATCGTCGCTGCCATTATCTGCAGCAAAAGGTGCTGCGTTGTTTTGGGTAGGAGCAGCGGCAGGTGCAGCTGTAGGTGCACTAGCAGCATTGTCAGAACGACGACCTAGTAATTGCATATCGTTGGCAATAATTTCGGTAGTATAGTGCTTAATACCGTCTTTTTCCCAACTGCGGGTTTGCAATTCTCCTTCAATATACACTTGGGTGCCTTTTTTTACATATTGTTCGGCAACTTTTGCCAAGCCACGCCATAGTACAATGTTGTGCCATTCGGTTTTTTCGGGAACTTCTTTTCCGTCTTGTGTTTTGTATCCTCTTTTAGTGGTAGCAACGGTAAACGATGCTACAGGTACGTTGTCTGTTACATAGCGAACCTCTGGGTCGCGTCCTACATTTCCAATTAAAATAACTTTGTTTAGTGACATAATTTTTGGTGTTTTAAAGTTGAAAAAAATTAAAATTAAGTATGGGTCGTTACAAATAGTCTTCTTTCAAACATCACAAAAATACTAAAATAATTAGAAAGCACAATCATAAAGTTATAAAAGTGGATAAAAAATAGTTTTTTTCGCCGATAAAACTTATATTTACTTTTTGAATAGTTTAGTTTGGTTTTATAGATGCAAAAACACCTCTCTATTATTTCTATTTTATTGCTTGTACTTTTATTTTCTTGCAACGAGCCTGGCAGAAAGGAACCCATTCATTTTACACGCGATTTGCCCGAAATAATGGCGTCCGATACCTTGCGCGTGTTAACCATGTATGGACCAACTTCGTATTTTCTGTACCGCGATAACGAAATGGGATACGAATACGAGTTAGCCAAAAATCTATGCAAGGAGCTCTCCATAAACCTGCAGATAATCATAGCACCAGATATGCCCACCCTATTGGATTGGTTGCAAGAGGGCAAAGGCGATTTAGTTGCTTATCG
This sequence comes from Paludibacteraceae bacterium, assembly GCA_017387515.1. Taxonomy (GTDB): domain Bacteria; phylum Bacteroidota; class Bacteroidia; order Bacteroidales; family Paludibacteraceae; genus Enterocola. The sequence goes on along the minus strand of JAFOFC010000001.1, from coordinate 15,698 downwards.
CATTCCTTACACTCATCAGTATAAATCGTTGGTAGCCTACACAGAGCGTGAATACATCAGCAACCAGGTATTGGTGCAATGCCATTCCGATTCTATGTGTAAAACGGTATTAGATTTAGCAGGAATTGATGTGACCGTTCCAGAGCATAGTATCTATACCAACCGCTTAATAGACTTGAACGACGAGATTGGAGGAGGAATAAACATTCTAACCGTTCCCGACTCGGTTAAAACAGACGAACTAATTGCTCAGGTGGCGCATCATCAGCTTTCGTACACCGTTTCGGACGATGTAACGGCTAGGTTAAATAAAACTTATTTTGGCAACATTGATTATAGTTTGGCTATTAGTTTCCCGCAACGTTCTGCATGGGTAGTATCGCAAAACGCGCCCGAATTACTGCATTACATCAACGAATGGGTAGCTGAATTAAATAAAAAAACATCCTTCCAATCCATCTACTATAAGTATTTTGAAAAAAGTAAGTATTTTGAGTCGGTAGGTTTTGCTCCTATCCCTGTGCCCGGTCGAATCTCATCGTTCGATTATTTGTTTAAGAAAGAAGCCGAAAAATTAGGTTGGGATTGGCGCTTATTGGCCGCAGTTGCTTACAAAGAATCAAAATTTAATCCAGAAGCCGTGTCGTGGGCAGGGGCTTGTGGGTTGATGCAACTAATGCCCAATACAGCCGCATCGCTTAACTTATTGGCCGAAGAAATCTTTGTGCCAGAAAAGAATGTGGCAGTTGCTGTAGATTACTTAAAATCGTTAGAAAAATTATTCCCAGGAATAACAGATAAAGAAGAAAGAATCAAATTTGTATTAGCCTCTTATAATGCCGGTCCAGGACATATTTTTGATGCCAGGGCATTGGCCGTTAAATATCAAAAAGATATGAATGTATGGGACGATGTTAAAGAGTTCCTGCTAAAAAAATCAGAGCCTGCTTTTTATTCAGACTCTGTATGTAAATATGGCTATTGTAGAGGGAAAGAGCCTGTAACCTACGTTGATATCATCATGGATAAATACGCCGATTACAAGCTCTGGGCTAAATAAATTATTTCTTTTCTAGTTTGATGGCACAACCTCCACCTGCTGCAAGTTTAATCTTCAAAACAGTGGTATTTTTTACCTTTTTAGTTTCTATTTGATACGATTGTGGATTCTTTTCCCAATGTGCGTTTTTGCCATCCTTGTAAATGGTAGCTGTGTAGTTCCCTTTATCTAAAAACGATAAATCTATGGTAGCCGTGCGGCTATTCTCGTCGGTAATGGCTCCTACAAACCAAGTGTCGCTATTTTTTGCTTTACGGGCTATGGTTATGTAATCACCAGGCTCTGCTTCTAACACTTGGGTGTCATCCCAGTCAACTGCAACATCTTTAATAAATTGGAACGCATCCATAAAGCGCTCGTAATTTTCGGGCAAGTCAGCCGCCATTTGCAATGGACTATACATGGTTACATACAAGGCCAATTGTTTGGCCAACGTAGTATGTACTTGACAAGGGTTACCCGCTTGGTAGTAATCCATTTTTTGTTGAAAAATACCTGGGGTATAATCCATAGGGCCACCCATTAAACGTGTAAAAGGCAAAATGGTTTCGTGTTCGGGTGGGTTACCGTGGCTCCATGCATTAAATTCATTGCCACGTGCAGCCTCGCAAGCAAGTAGGTTGGGGTAGGTACGATGCAGCCCTGTGGGTCGCACGGGTTCGTGTGCATTCAGCATAATCTTATTTTGGGCCATTTTTTCAACCACTCTTTGGTAGTGCTGAACCATCCATTGGCCATCGTGGTGCTCGCCCCGTGGAATAATCTTGCCTACATAACCTGTTTTAACAGCTTCGTATCCGTATTTTTTCATCAAGGCAATGGCCTCGTCCATACGACGTTCGTAATTGGTAACCGAGCCCGATGTTTCGTGGTGCATAATTAGTTTTACCCCTTTTTCTTTGGCATATTCACTTACCGCATCCAAATCAAAATCGGGATAGGGGGTTACAAAGTCAAATACCTCTTCTTTCCAACGGCCTGCCCATTCTTCCCAACCCACGTTCCAACCTTCTACCAACACCGCATCAAACCCGTGTTTAGCAGCAAAATCAATATAACGTTTGGTGTTCTCTGTGGTAGCTCCATGCCTTCCATGGGGTTTAACCGCTTGCCAATCCATATCTTTTAGTCGCACGCCGCTAATAGAGGCATAATCCCAACTGCTATGATTGGGAACGTGCATTTCCCACCAAATGCCTATGTACTTTTGTGGCTTAATAAAATCGGTATTTTCAATGGCACATGGTTCGTTTAGATTCAGAATCATGTTAGAAGCCAATATATCGGTAGCCTTATCGCTTACTATAATGGTACGCCATGGAGTTGCACTAGGTTCTTGCATATAAGCTACGGCGTGGGTAGCTCCGGGAACCAAGTGCGATGTTAGGCAATAGCCATTTTGCGTGTCAACATCCAGCATCATGGCGGGGTAATCTACTAACGCTGCTTCAAAAACATTGATGTATAGTCCGTCATCGCTTTTTAGCATAACAGGCGATTGAATGGTTTTATCGCCCACAATTTTATTAGTACCTATGCCACTTCCATTACATGTTAGCGCATGTATATCGCTTAGCAAGGTAGTCTCGTAAGCAAATTCGTTGCTGTCGTATGCTCCGGGAATCCAAAAAGCCGTATGATTTCCAGTTAATCTAAATTCGGTATTTTCCTCAAATACTTCATAGTAGGTAAGTGGAAACGCTGTGTTGCGGCCACTGCGTGGCTCGTACCTAAAACCAACCCCATCGTTGTATACCCTAAAACGAATATCCAGTTGGTACCAATCGATGTGTTCTAGCGTAACTACCAATTCGTTGTAATGATTTCTAATGCTTTTTACTTCACCCCAAACAGGTTCCCATGTTTCGTCAAACGTTGAGGTTTTGCTTTCTATCAGTTTTAATCCATCCGTAAAATCATCCATATTCAGTTTTAACCCCATGCAAGAAGGCTTAATTACTTCTTTATTTTTGTACCATACCGTGTACGTGGGTTCACCCTTTTCGCTTAACTCAAAAGTCACTTTAACGTTACCATTGGGTGAATAAACTGTTTCTGCTTGCAAACAGAGTACTGTTAGCAGGCTGCCTAGTAGTAAAACGATTCTTTTCATAGCAATAGTTGATTGTTTCCTCAAAAATACAACTATTTTTTCTAACTGATAGCAATAAAAAGAGGATAACTTTTGTTACCCTCTTTTTTGTATAGAATAGTAAGTTGATTAATCGTTGATAGAAGCGATGTTGTCTTCTTGTTTAGCAACGTTCATATCAATTACACTGCGTTTAGCTTCCATTAATTTGTCGTATTCTTCGCGCGAAGCTACCACAATCTTTTCAAATTCGGCTTGGCCAGTACCAGCAGGAATCAAGTGACCGCAAATAACGTTTTCTTTCATACCTTCTAGTTTGTCTACTTTGCCGTTGATAGCAGCATCGTTCAATACTTTGGTGGTTTCTTGGAACGAAGCAGCCGACATAAAGCTGGTGGTTTGCAATGCAGCACGAGTAATACCTTGCAAAATTTGGCTTGATGTTGCAGGAACAGCATCGCGTGTTTCTACAGGGCGTAAGTCTTTACGTTTTAGCGCACTGTTTTCGTCACGCAATTTACGAGCTGTAATAATCATACCGCGTTGGAAAATGGTAGAGTCACCAGCATCGGTAACCACTTTTTTACCCCAAATTTGGTCATTTTCTGCCATAAAGGCTTGTTTGTCCACAATTTGTTTTTCCAAGAAACGTGTATCACCTGGGTCGTCAATTTCTACTTTGCGCATCATTTGACGTACAATAACCTCAAAGTGTTTATCGTTGATTTTTACACCTTGCGAACGGTATACGTCTTGTACCTCGTTTACAATGTATTCTTGAACAGCGGTAGGACCTTTGATAGCCAAGATATCCGATGGAGTGATAGCACCGTCAGATAGAGCACCACCTGCGCGTACAAAGTCGTTTTCTTGTACCAAAATTTGTTTTGACAATGGAACCAAGTAACGTCTTTCTTCGCCCGATTTAGAGGTAATGATAATTTCGCGTTGACCACGTTTAATTTTACCAAAGCTTACTTCACCATCAATTTCAGATACAATAGCTGGGTTAGATGGGTTACGTGCTTCAAACAATTCGGTAACACGTGGAAGACCACCTGTGATGTCACCTGCTTTGCTAACAGCACGAGGTATTTTAAACAAGGTTTGACCTACTTCAATGGCAGCACCTTCGTCTAGCGATACGTGAGCACCTACAGGAAGTGCGTAGTTGCGAACTACATTGCCTTCTGCGTCCAAAACTTGAGCAGCAGGGATCTTATTTTTATCTTTCGATTCAATAATGATCTTTTCTTTCAAGCCTGTTTGTTCGTCCGATTCTGTTTTATAGGTAACATTTTCAATCATGCTTTCAAATTGAATTTTACCAGTTACCTCAGAAATAACTACAGCGTTGAATGGGTCCCATTCGCAAATTACGTCACCTTTTTTCAAGGTTGTTCCTGGTTTTAGGAACAAGGTAGATGCGTAAGGAATGTTTTGTTGAGTCAAAATAACTTTGGTATTTGGTTCAACAATACGCATTTCTGTTAAACGGCTTACTACAATTTCTTTGCCATCGTTGCTGGTTACGGTACGTAATTCGTCAATTTCTAGAATACCTTCGTAACGAGAAACTAATTTATTTTCGGTAGCTACGTTCGATGCAACACCACCCACGTGGAAGGTACGAAGGGTAAGCTGTGTACCAGGTTCACCAATAGATTGAGCAGCAATTACACCAACCGCTTCGCCTTTTTGTACCATTCTGCCGGTAGCCAAGTTGCGACCATAGCATTTAGCACAAACACCTTTTTTAGATTCGCAGGTCAATACCGAACGAATTTCTACTTGTTCAATAGGCGATTCTTGGATAAGTTTAGCGGCTTCTTCGGTAATTTCTTCGCCAGCACCCACAATAATCTTGTTAGTGATAGGATGAACAATATCGTGTACCGATACGCGACCCAAGATACGTTCTTCTAGGGTAGAAATAACGTCCTCGTTGTTTTTCAATTCGGTAGCAATCAAACCACGCAAAGTACCACAGTCTTCTTCTTGAATAATCACGTCGTGCGATACGTCTACCAAACGACGGGTCAAGTAACCAGCGTCAGCCGTTTTCAAAGCGGTATCCGCCAAACCTTTACGAGCACCGTGGGTAGAAATAAAGTATTCCAACACCGACAAACCTTCTTTAAAGTTCGACAAAATGGGGTTTTCAATAATTTGACCACCTTCCGAACCCGCTTTTTGAGGTTTAGCCATCAAACCACGCATACCGCATAGCTGGCTAATCTGTGTTTCAGAACCACGAGCACCCGAGTGCAACATCATGTAAACAGAGTTGAAGCCTTGTTCGTCTTCTTGCAATTGTTTAATCAAGATGCGCGATAGGTTGTTGTTAACGTGAGTCCAAGTATCAATAATTTGGTTGTAACGTTCGTTGTAAGTAATAAGACCCATGTTATAGTTCATCATGATGTCTTCTACTTTTTGGTAACCTTCTGCCACCAAGCTTTCTTTTTCGGCAGGAATAATTACGTTTTCAAGGTTAAACGACAAACAACCTTTAAATGCCATGTAATAACCCAAGTTCTTGATATCGTCCAAGAAATCGGCAGTACGTGCAACACCACATACGCTAATTACCTTGCTAATGATGTTACGCAACGATTTTTTGGTAATCAATTCGTTGATAAAGCCTACTTCGTTTGGAACACATTCGTTAACCAATACACGACCTACGGTAGTTTCTATCAATTTAGTTACTACTAAGCTGTTTTCAACGTCTTTGGTTCTAACGGTAATTTTAGCGTTCAACGATACTTTACGTTCGTTGTATGCAATGTTTACTTCTTCTGGCGAATAGAATTTCAACCCTTCACCCAATGCGCCGGGACGTTCTTTGGTCATGTAGTACAAGCCCAAAATCATGTCTTGCGAAGGCACGGTAATAGGAGCACCGTTGGCAGGGTTCAAAATGTTGTGCGATGCCAACATCAAGATTTGTGCTTCCAAAATAGCCTCATTGCCTAGTGGCAAGTGAACAGCCATTTGGTCACCGTCAAAGTCAGCGTTGAACGCGGTACATGCCAATGGGTGTAGTTGAATTGCTTTACCCTCAATCATTTTGGGTTGGAATGCTTGAATACCCAAACGGTAGGGTAGGAGCACGGTTCAACAACACGGGGTGACCTTTCATAACGTGTTCCAAGATTTCCCATACAATGGGGTCTTTTCTAAAGTCTACCATTTTTTTGGCAGCTTTTACTGTTTTTACAGTACCACGTTCTATTAATTTACGAATAACAAAAGGTTTATACAATTCAATGGCCATGTCTTTAGGCAGACCACATTCGTGCATGCGCAATTCAGGACCAACCACAATTACAGAACGAGCTGAATAGTCAACACGTTTACCCAACAAGTTTTGACGGAAACGACCTTGTTTACCTTTCAAGCTGTCCGACAACGATTTTAAAGGACGGTTAGCATCTGCTTTAACTGCAGTCGATTTGCGGGTATTGTCAAATAGTGAGTCTACAGCTTCTTGCAACATACGTTTTTCGTTACGTAAAATTACATCAGGAGCTTTGATCTCAATCAACTTTTTAAGACGGTTGTTACGAATAATAACACGACGATACAAATCGTTCAAGTCGGATGTTGCAAAACGGCCACCATCCAATGGAACCAAAGGACGCAATTCGGGTGGAATTACAGGAACCACGTTTACAATCATCCATTCGGGTTTGTTGCGATTTTTAGAGGCACGGAACGATTCAATTACTTGCAAGCGTTTTAATGCTTCTGTTTTGCGTTGTTGTGCGCCATCGCTGTTGGCTTTATCGCGCAATTCGTACGATAAGCTATCCAAATCCAAACGATTAAGCATATCTTGAACGGCTTCTGCACCCATTTTTGCGATAAACTTGTTAGGATCGGTATCTTCTAGCAAGTAGTTTTCGCGTGGTAGCGAATCCATAATGTCCAAGTATTCTTCTTCGGTAAGCAAGTCGCCTGCAGCCAAGTCGGTACGAATACCAGGTTGGATAATGATGTAACGTTCGTAGTAGATAATAGAATCTAGTTTTTTGGTAGGCAAGCCCAACAAATAACCAATTTTATTAGGTAACGAACGGAAATACCAAATGTGAGCAACAGGAACTACCAATTTAATGTGTCCCATGCGTTCACGACGAACTTTCTTTTCGGTTACTTCTACACCACAACGGTCGCAAGTAATGCCTTTGTAACGAATGCTACGGTATTTGCCGCAATGACATTCGTAATCTTTGGTAGGACCAAAAATACGTTCGCAGAACAAACCATCGCGTTCGGGTTTATACGTACGGTAGTTGATGGTTTCTGGTTTTAGCACTTCACCGCTTGATTGCTCCAAAATTTCTTCTGGAGAAGCCAAGCTGATGGTGATTTTGCTAAAATTATTTTTTTGTTTATTATCAGTTCTAAATGCCATAATTCCTGTCTTTTACTCTAATTTGATGCTAAGAACTAAACCACGTAATTCGTGTAGTAATACATTCAGTGATTCTGGGATGCCTGGTTGTGGCATAGGATCGCCTTTAACAATTGCTTCGTATGCTTTAGCACGTCCCATTACGTCGTCAGACTTAATGGTAAGAATTTCTTGTAGGATGTGCGATGCACCGAATGCTTCCAATGCCCAAACCTCCATCTCACCAAAACGTTGACCACCAAAGTTGGCTTTACCACCCAAAGGTTGTTGTGTAATAAGTGAGTAAGGACCGATTGAACGAGCGTGCATTTTGTCTTCAACCATGTGTCCTAATTTCAACATATAGATAACACCTACGGTAGCAGGTTGGTCAAAGCGTTCACCAGTACCACCATCGTAAAGGTAAGTTTTACCATAACGAGGAATACCTGCTTTGTCGGTCCATTGGTTCAAATCGTCTAGGGTAGCACCGTCAAAGATAGGAGTTGCAAATTTAACGCCTAATTCTTTACCAGCCCAACCTAGAACGGTTTCAAAGATTTGTCCCAAGTTCATACGAGAAGGCACACCCAATGGGTTTAGTACGATATCTACAGGAGTACCATCGGCCAAGAAAGGCATATCTTCTTGACGTACAATACGCGATACAATACCTTTGTTACCGTGACGACCAGCCATCTTATCACCTACGCGGATTTTACGTTTTTTAGCCACGTATACTTTTGCCAATTGTACGGTACCAGAAGGCAATTCGTCGCCAATAGACAAGTTGTAGCGTTTACGTTGCAATTGGGCTTGCATTTCTTTGTATTTGCGCAAGTAGTTTAGGATAACATCGCGAATCAAGTCATTTTTATGATTGTCAGTTGTCCATTTGCTAGCTTGTACAGTGGTGTAATCAATTTCGGCCAATTGTTTTTGAGTAAATTTGTTACCCTTAGCAATTAAATCGGCACCTAAGAAATCTTTAACGCCTTGCGATGTTTTGCCGTTGGTTAGCTCTAGCAATTTGTCAATCAAAATAGCTTTAAGTTTTGCTGCTTCGTCTTCAAATTGTGCGTCTAAAGCTTGCATTTGAGCTTTTTCTTCAGCCTTTTCTTTTTTGGTTTTTTGAGCTTTAGAGAACAAGCGTTTGCCAATTACAACACCACGAAGCGAAGGATTTGCTTTCAACGAAGCGTCTTTAACGTCACCAGCTTTGTCGCCAAAGATAGCGCGTAATAGTTTTTCTTCTGGAGTAGGATCCGATTCGCCTTTAGGAGTAATTTTACCAATAAGAATATCGCCTGGCTCAATTAAAGCACCTACACGGATAATACCGTTTTCGTCCAAATCTTTGGTAGCTTCTTCGTTAACGTTAGGAATATCTGCGGTTAACTCTTCCATACCACGTTTGGTTTCGCGAACTTCTAGTGTGTATTCGTCTACGTGTACAGAAGTCAATAAGTCTTCGCGTACAACACGTTCGTTAATAACAATAGCGTCCTCGTAGTTGTAACCTTTCCAAGGCATGAATGCTACCTTCAGGTTTCTACCAATAGCCAACTCACCATTTTGAGTAGAGTAACCTTCGGTTAAAATTTGACCTTTGGTTACGCGGTCGCCCTTGCGTACAATAGGACGAAGGTCGATGGTGGTACTTTGGTTGGTTTTTTGGAACTTAGGTAAGTGGTATTCTTTAACGGCATCATCAAAGCGAACAAATAGTTCTTCTTCGGTGTAGTCGTAACGAATTTTAATAGTGGTTGCATCAACGTATTCAATTACACCGTCACGTTCGGCGGTAACTTGAGTACGCGAGTCGTGTACCAACTGACGTTCAATGCCAGTACCTACAATAGGAGCTTCGGTACGCAACAAAGGCACTGCTTGACGCATCATGTTCGAACCCATCAACGCACGGTTAGCGTCGTCGTGTTCCAAGAAAGGAATCAAAGCAGCAGCGATAGATGCAATTTGTTGAGGAGCAACGTCCATCAATTCAACTTCTTCTGGAGCTACAACTGGGAAGTCGCTATCTTGACGTGATTTAACACGTGTTCTAATAAAGCTACCATCGTCATTCAAAGGAGCATTACCTTGTGCAATGATTTTACCTTCTTCTTCTTCGGCAGTAAGGTATATAACATCATCTTCATTTAGGTTAACTTTGCTACCTTCTACTTTACGATAAGGAGTTTCAATAAAGCCTAAATCGTTGATTTTTGCAAATACGCAAAGCGACGAAATAAGACCAATGTTTGGACCTTCAGGGGTTTCGATGGGGCACAAACGGCCGTAGTGAGTATAGTGTACGTCACGTACCTCAAAACCAGCTCTATCGCGCGACAAACCACCAGGACCTAGAGCAGACAAACGACGTTTGTGGGTAATTTCTGCCAATGGGTTGGTTTGGTCCATAAATTGCGACAAGGCGTTGGTACCAAAGAATGAGTTGATAACAGACGAAATGGTTTTAGCATTGATCAAGTCAATAGGAGTGAACACTTCGTTGTCGCGTACGTTCATCCTTTCGCGAATAGTACGAGCCATACGAGCCAAACCTACACCAAATTGACCATACAATTGTTCGCCTACGGTACGTACGCGACGGTTGCTTAAGTGGTCAATATCGTCTACGTCTGCTTTAGAGTTGATTAACTCAATTAAGTATTTAATAATCTCAATGATATCTTCGCGAGTCAAAACTTTGATCTCGGGGTCGATATTAAGATTTAGTTTGCGGTTAATTCTGTAACGACCAACGTCACCCAAATCGTAACGTTTTTCAGAGAAGAACAAGCTGTTGATTACTTCGCGTGCATTTGCGTCGTCAGAAGGTTCTGCATTACGCAATTGACGATAAATGTAATAGATAGCTTCTTTTTCTGAGTTACAAGTATCTTTTTGTAATGTATTATAGATAATAGAGTAGTCAGACATGTTGGCATCGTCGCGATGCAACAAGATAGTTGGCGTGTTGGTTTCCAAAATCTTTTCAACGTGTTCTGCTTCTAGGATGGTTTCGCGGTCTACTACCACTTCGTGGCGTTCAATAGAAACCACCTCGCCAGTATCTTCGTCAGCAAAGTCTTCTACCCATGTTTTTAGTACACGAGCAGCAATTTTACGACCTACTGCTTTTTTCAAGTTGGCTTTGTTAACCTTGATTTCTTCGGCTAGGTTGAAGATTTCAAGAATATCTCTGTCGCTTTCAAAACCGATAGCACGCAACAAAGTAGTTACGGGTAATTTCTTTTTACGGTCAATGTAAGCATACATGATGTTGCTGATATCCGTAGTAAACTCAATCCATGAACCACGGAATGGGATAATACGGGCAGAGTACAATTTAGTACCATTGGTGTGCATGCTTTGGCCGAAGAATACGCCTGGAGAACGGTGTAATTGCGATACAACAACACGTTCAGCACCGTTAATCACAAATGTACCTTTGTCGGTCATATAAGGAATAGGACCTAGGTATACATCTTGAATAACAGTGGCAAAATCTTCGTGCTCATCATCGGTGCACGACAATTTTAATTTTGCTTTTAAAGGCACACTATAAGTTAAACCTCTGTCAATACATTCTTCGATGGTATAACGAGGAGGATCAATATAGTAATCTAAAAATTCAAGATTAAAATTGTTTCGGGTGTCTGTAATGGGAAAGTTTTCGGCAAATACCTTGTACAATCCTTCATTTTTACGTTTTTCCGGTGGGGTGTCAAGTTGGAAGAAATCCCTGAACGATTTCAACTGTACTTCAAGGAAATCCGGATATTCCAACGGATTCTTTATGGAGGAGAAATTTATTCTTTGGTTACTCATACGAGACGTCTATCAGCAAGGTTAAATAAACTCGTGATTGCCTTATTCGTTGTCGAATAGTACACCACTCTTTTTTAAGCATAAAAAGGTTTAGAACCTTATTTGGCTAAGGTTCTAAACCGAAGTCCCTGATTAACAGGTGGTTTTCTTATTTCAATTCAACTTCAGCGCCAGCTTCAGTCAATTGTTTTTTCAAAGCTTCAGCTTCGTCTTTGCTTACGCCTTCTTTAATTACAGAAGGAGCTGCGTCAACCATATCTTTAGCTTCTTTCAAGCCAAGACCAGTTAATTCTTTAACCAATTTTACGATAGCTAGTTTGTTAGCACCAGCGCTTTTCAATTCTACGTCAAAAGAAGTTTTTTCTTCAGCAGCAGGAGCAGCAGCACCAGCAGCAGGACCAGCAACAGCAACAGCTGCAGCTGCGGGTTCGATACCATATTCTTCTTTCAAAATTTGAGCTAGTTCGTTAACGTCTTTTACAGTTAGGTTAACTAGTTCTTCTGCAAGTTTTTTCAAATCTGCCATTTTAGTAAGTTTTAAAAATTGTTTCTAATTTAATTTGTTGTTTTATTATCTCTCGCCTAGGGTTTTTAGCACGCCATGGATAGTGTTGCCACCCGATTGTAATGCACCAAGTACATTTTGCATGGGCGATTGCAACAAACCAATAATTTCGGCAAGAAGTTCTTCTTTCGATTTCAAAGCGGTCAATGCTTCTAGTTGGCTAGCATCGTAGTAGCTTTCGTATACGTAAGCTGCTTTCAATTCTGGTTTGCCATTGTTAGCCTTATCTTTTTGCAATTCTTTGATAAGACGAGCAGGTGCATTACCGTTGTCAGAGAACATAATAGAGGTAGATCCTTTCAACGAAGTGAATAGTTGGCTGTAATCGCCATCTAAACCTTCAAGGGCCTTTTGGAACAAGGTGTTTTTAACAACCATTAATTTAACACCTTTTTCAAAACATGCTTTACGCAAAGCGTGAGTTTTTTCTGCGTTTAAGCCAGATGTATCGGCTACGTAGAAGTGAGCATATTGTTGAATAGTGTCTTGTAATTGTTGAATCAATATAGCTTTATCTTCCTTTTTCATAATCACGTTTTTTTAATGGTTATTCGGCCGATTTAGGGTCAACTTTGACACCTTGGCTCATTGTACTAGAAAGATAAACGCTCTTAATATATACACCTTTAGCTGCAGTAGGTTTCAATTTGTTCAAGGTGCTGATAAATTCTTTGGCATTTTCTGCAATTTTTTCAGCATCAAAAGATACTTTACCAATAGCAGCGTGTACAATACCGTTTTTATCTACTTTGAAGTCAATTTTACCTTGTTTTACTTCTTTTACAGCTTTGCCAATTTCGTTGGTAACGGTACCACTTTTTGGGTTAGGCATTAAACCACGAGGTCCTAACACGCGACCCAAAGCACCAAGTTTACCCATGATAGAAGGCATGGTGATGATTACATCAATGTCGGTCCAACCACCTTTGATCTTTTCGATGAATTCGTCAAGACCTACATAGTCAGCTCCAGCAGCTTTTGCTTCAGCTTCTTTGTCTGGTGTACAAAGTGCCAACACGCGTACAGTTTTACCAGTTCCGTTTGGTAGAGAAACTACGCCACGAACCATTTGGTTGCTTTTGCGAGGGTCTACACCTAAACGTACGTCGATATCAACAGATGCGTCAAATTTAGTAAAGGTAATTTCTTTTACCAATTGAGCGGCTTCTACAAGTGAATAGTTTTTACCTACTTCAACTTTACCAGCAGCCAACTTTTGATTTTTTGTTAGTTTACTCATTTCTTAAAATTGAAGGGTTATTAATTTTCACTAGGGAATTCACCTTTAACAGTGATACCCAAACTTCTTGCAGTACCAGCTACCATACGCATTGCAGCTTCTACGGTAAAACAGTTCAAATCAGGCATTTTGTCGGTTGCAATAGCTTTAACTTGTTCCCAAGTAATCTCTGCAATCTTTTTGCGGTTTGGTTGAGCTGAACCACTTTTTTGCTTGGTAATTTCAAGCAATTGAATGGCTACCGGAGGAGTTTTAATGATAAAGTCGAACGATTTGTCCGAGTAATAGGTAATGACCACAGGCAAGATTTTTCCTGCTTTGTCTTGGGTCCTGGCATTAAATTGTTTGCAAAACTCCATGATATTGATACCCTTGGAACCCAAGGCAGGACCAATTGGAGGAGATGGGTTTGCAGCACCACCTTTTACTTGCAATTTGATTTGTCCAGCAACTTCTTTTGCCATGTTATCAAATACTTTTAATTAATAAATAAATGGTGAAATTACACAATAGGAGCGTAACCTCTATTGTGTTTTTTCAACTTGCATAAAGCTTAATTCCAGAGGAGTTTTCCTTCCGAAAATCATGACCCTGACTTTTAGTTTCTTTTGCGATTCGTTCACCTCTTCGATGGTACCAGTAAAATCATTAAAGGGACCAGCAATGATTTTAACAGTCTCGCCTACGCAGAATGGAACCAACATTTCTTCTTCAGCTTCTTGCAGTTGGTCTACCGTACCTAAGATACGATTTACCTCTGATTGGCGAAGGGGAGTGATGTTAGCGCTATTGCTGCCACCTAAGAAACCAATTACATTAGGTACATTGCGTAGTTCGTGCATTACATCGCCTGCTAATACGGTTTCAACCAACACGTATCCAGGAAGATAACTTCTTTCCTTTACAACACGTTTGTTGCCGCGCATTTGATATACTTTTTCAGTAGGAATCAACACTTGTGAAACACGACCTTGATAAATCGGATTGTTTTTGATCTCGGCATCAATGTACTCTTTCACCTTGTTTTCTTTCCCACTGATAGCACGAAGAACATACCATTTTTTTTCTGTAACTGACATAACTCTTCGTGTTAGCTAATAAGACTGTAAATGAACTTCATCATGTGTTCGAAACCTAAGTCTACCAAACCAATAACAAGTGACATAATAACGGAAGCAATGAGAACAATCACCGCGCTATTGGTAAGTTCCTTTGTGGTAGGCCAGGAAACTTTATTTTTAAGTTCGTTGTAAGATTCTTTGATGTAGTTTACAAACTTCATGGTTTGCTATTTTTTTAATTAGCACGGGTCGAGAGACTCGAACTCCCGACACTCGGTTTTGGAGACCGATGCTCTACCAACTGAGCTAGACCCGTGTGTACAAAGGTCCACCTAGAGGTGAACCTTTGTTATTGGTTGGTTGGTAATTATTCGAAAATTTCGGTAATTTGACCAGAACCTACGGTACGACCACCTTCGCGGATAGCGAAACGTAGACCTACGTTGCAAGCTACTGGGTAGATCAATTCTACAGAGATTTCCAAGTTATCGCCAGGCATTACCATTTCGCGACCTTCTGGTAGGGTGATTTCACCAGTTACGTCCAAGGTACGGATATAGAATTGAGGACGATATTTGTTGTGGAATGGAGTGTGACGACCACCTTCTTCTTTTTTCAAGATATACACAGAAGCTTTGAACTTGCTGTGAGGAGTTACTTGACCTGGGTGAGCGATAACCATACCACGTTTGATTTCGTTTTTGTCGATACCACGAAGCAACAAACCTACGTTATCACCAGCTTCACCTTGATCCAACAATTTGCGGAACATTTCAACACCAGTTACAACTGATTTCATGCCTTCAGCACCAAGACCGATGATTTGAACTTCGTCACCAACTTTGATGATACCAGTTTCAATACGACCAGTTGCTACAGTACCACGACCTGTAATTGAGAACACGTCCTCAACAGGCATCAAGAATGGTTTGTCAACAGCACGTGGAGGCAACTCAATCCATGTATCGCAAGCATCCATCAACTCCATAACTTTGTCTTCCCACTCTTTCACAGAGTTCAAAGCACCAAGAGCAGAACCGCGGATGATAGGAGTATTGTCGCCATCGAACTCATAGAATGAAAGAAGCTCACGCATCTCCATCTCAACGAGATCAAGCATCTCAGCGTCATCAACGAGGTCGCACTTGTTCATAAATACAACCAAGCGAGGAACGTTCACCTGACGAGCCAAAAGGATGTGCTCACGTGTTTGAGGCATAGGACCATCAGTAGCAGCTACTACGATGATAGCGCCGTCCATTTGAGCAGCACCAGTTACCATGTTCTTTACGTAGTCAGCGTGACCAGGGCAGTCAACGTGAGCGTAGTGACGGTTAGCAGTTTGATACTCAACGTGTGCAGTGTTGATAGTAATACCACGCTCTTTCTCCTCTGGAGCATTGTCGATAGAGTCAAATGAACGGAGCTCTGAAAGACCCTTCTT